>JAYUHP010000119.1:0-4398 GCA_043766875.1 Rickettsiaceae bacterium | reverse complement strand
TTCAGGCTTATGAAGGCGTTGTTATAGCGCGTCGCAATGCGGGGGTGAATTCTTCTTTCGTTGTGCGTAAGATCAGTCATGGTGAAGGTGTTGAGCGTAAGTTCAAGCTATATTCCCCAATGCTTCAGAGTATCAAAGTAGTGAAGCGCGGTATCGTGAGACGTGCAAAATTATATTATTTGAGAGAGTTGCGCGGTAAAGCTGCTCGTATCAGAGAAAAACTGGATTTCTAGGTATCATCATATCGTCATCGTCATTGCGAGAAATCTGGCAGAGCATTTGCGGCGCCAGGGTTCGAAGCAACCTAGTAGAAATATTTATTGCGTAGCAATTCTTTAGTGTTGCTACACAAACAAATCTATAACTGGATTGCTTCAAAGCTTGAATCCGCAAATGCTTTATTCAAGCTTTTCGCAATGACGGCATAGGTCCTCACTACTACACTACCGTACTGTTAAGGCCCAAGTTTCTTTTGGCATATAAGAGCTTGTTTGCTTCTGTGCCATCGCCAATGATCTGAGCTCGTAATGTTGCTAGTTCTTCTTCTGCTTGACTAGGTCTTTGCTCAATTACTTTCTGTTGGCTTGATGGCTCAGTGGTCCAAGATTGAGCCTGGGCTACAGCAAGAGAGTTCCAATATGAACTGCTTTCTAAACCACCTGCTAGATACCCTACAGAAGATTGTCGAGTCAAATAAGGTGACTCAGGTAATTTGTGTGATTTAACACCAGCATTATCATTCGCAAAATTTTCCCAAGCTTCATCTGGTATAGAATCCAGCATTGCTTGCATAGGGAATGAACTCATTGGCGTATCTACAAAGCCCGAATCTCTTTTCTTCTCCAAATATGAAGAAGGCACAGGTGTTGGTGTACTAGCATTTGATACTGGAGAAGCACTATTACTCACTTCCATATTCATTCCAAAAGAATGTAAATAAAGTGCTGCGTCCTCACTGGTATAATCATGGACTAAATCGACCTCCATCTCAACTCCAGCTACCGGGGCTAAGGCCCCTATTGGACCCTGTGGTGCGGCTACTGGAGCTACTTGTGCCAATGCTACATTCTGTGGTGCTGGAGCAGGGGCTGGCTGAGCAATTTGAGCAGCTGGATTAACTACCTGTACATTAGCATGAATAGGAGCTTGCATTTGCACAACAGCTGCTTGAGCGAATTGTGGTGCTGGAGCAGGGGCTGGTTGAGCAATTTGAGCAGCTACATTAACTACCTGTACATTAGCATGAATAGGAGCTTGCATTTGCACAACAGCTGCTTGAGCGAATTGTGCTGCTGGAGCAGGGGCTGGCTGAGCAATTTGAGCATCTAGATTAACTACCTGTACATTAGCGTGAATAGGAGCTTGCATTTGCACAACAGCTGCTTGAGCGAATTGTGCTGCTGGAGCCGCCACAAAGATTGCATGTTGAGCTGCAGGGGCTACTGCTCGTACTATATGGCTAAGTGGTGTAACTACTTGCATTGTATGTGCTACCGCTGCTGGGGCGAAGGCTCCACCAGTGATTTCACCATCGTCCATTGCTCCGGCTGTTGGCATTACCACAGCATTATCTGTTATATCCACTGCTGCTGCAGATAAGTTGTCAATTGCACCAAATGAAAGATCACTGCCTGTGCTTGTAGTGCCATTTCTTACATGACTTGTAGCTGAAAATTCAAATCTTGCCTTTTTGCTACCACCAGCGTCTAATTTATCAGCTGCAGCTCTTTTGAAAGGTGACGGTATATTACCATTCTCGGCAGGTACGGGTGATTCAAATACCGGAGCTGCCTCGGCAAATTCCATTTCCTCTTCTTCAGTATCACTTGTGCCATCTATTCTAGCTCTTTTTGTAGTAGAACTATTGATTGCATCAAGTGCTGCTATATCGGCAGTTAATACTGTAGTTTCTGTTGCTGCAATTTGGCTTCTGATGCTCTGAATGAGCTGGGCAATGCTCTCTCGTTGAGCTACTGATATGCTAGGTATGAATGGTATCTCATCACCATTTTGGGCTCTTAGGTCATTACTCCTTATATGTTCGAATACCAAGAGCTGTACTACTGCTGCTGCTTCATCATCTTCCAAATCCAATTCGGTGATTCTTTGTAACAGCTTCTCATTTACCATTTGAGCCTCTACAAGTATTGCCTCAGGTATATTGTGAGGTGGCTGTGCCAATGCTGCTACTGTGTCTTGTACTACAGTTCCAGGAACTGCTTCGTTAAGAGCTGCAAGTTCATCTGCTAAAGACTCTCCTTCTGGAATGGTTTCATCTTTGGAATCTACCGCTAGAAATTCCTCATCCAGAGGTAATTCTCTTTTTGAAGTAGTGGGTGGTGTATCGGCAGTAGCTTCTTTTGCTCTTAAATCTTCTAGATTCAGAGCTGTGATGAGATGATATAATACATAGCTATGTACTGCAAAGTGGCTGCTAATATCATTCTTAGACAGGTCATGCTGTACTAACTGAGAAGCTTTAATTGATCTATTTAAATCCGAAAGCTGATCTTCTAGCTGAGTGATTTTATAAGCATGGAACTCGTCTGTCCTCTTGAGTGATTCATGCATGGCTGAGGCTCTATCACTTTCTGCTTTAATATTAGCCTGCAATATTGATAATCGTTCTACCAACTCTGGATCACCATTCGTTTGATCAGAAAGCTTCATCATGTATTTTGTTAGATAATCATCCAGCTTTTGCAAGCCATCATGTATATCATCAGCAGGATTAAATAATTGTGCATTCTCAGCTGATTTAGCAGATTCATTGCTATATCGGACTATCAAATCTTTTCTTTGAGTCAATAGAGTTTCGAGCCCTACCAATTCTGAAATATGCTCTGGTAAAGCGGTATAAGGAGCCAACATACCAGAGGCCGCATTTGATAAATCTGATAATTGATCTAACAATTGTGTATTGGCCGCTGTAGTACCTACTGCTTCTATATTAATTTCCGTTGGTTTAATATTAAAAGGGATATCTCGGAGTGATATTAAAAACTCTCCGGTTACGTTAGCGGCTTCTAATAGCTGCTTATGTTGCTCTATATCCTGTGTATATTTTAACTTTTGCTGCGCAAGTACTGCTAGTTTCTGAGAAGCTATCACTCTCTCCTTGGCAATGCTATCTGCTGCTGTGTTTATGTCTCCCTCAAGCTTGGAATACTGTTCATGTAGCATTGTAATATTTTGGTGTTTTGAAATATACCCCTCATCTTCTTGCAAACCTTCTTCCAGTGGGTTACTACCTACTAAATCTGCAAGTTCTGCTTGTAATGTTTTGATATTTTTTTCAACATGTAACTGAGCAGAACGTAAGTCGGAATCTTCTTCTGTATATTTATCTTCTCGTTCTTCAAGATCATGCTTTACCTTTAGTTCTGCAAAGTGTGATATCTTATGCTGGCGCTGAGCCTGCTTCATAAGCTTTTCAGATTCTTCAATCTCGCCCGTTGCTTGTTCCAGCGCTGAGGAGGCATTATATTGTGTTGCTCGTGCTACCTGTTGAACTTCCTCAAAAAGCTGTTTATATTGTCCGTAGCTACTTTGTAGATTTAGATTGATACTGAGGTTCGCCATATTTTGGCTGCTAACTGGAGTAAGAGAGCTGGTACTCATAAGTTTTGTATCTAGAGTAGTTGATTCATCATCTACTCCCCATCCTGAACCATCACCTAAAATATCTATTGGATTGATAACCATATCACTTACCTCTTTTTTAGTTAATCTTAAATCATTATATAGTTAATTTCTTAACGTCCGATAATTAAGATTATGACATTAATAGATTAATAAAAGATTAATTTAGTAATTATTTTTATCATTAATTGTAAAGAAATTAATAATTTTTTGTTATCCACGTATAAGTTCGCTAAATCTGGAACCGATTTAACGAACTTATACAGGAGAGTGATTGGTTGGTGTAGTTGATTAAGCAACACTCTTAAGGATATCTCGCATAGCTAGAGCAGAACTCTTTGCTGCTTGAATATTTTTTCCCAATATTTCTAACGATTTTACAAATTCTGGGTCCCCATTGCGCGTATTTGAAAGCGCCTCTGAGTAAGATTCAAAGAAATAGTTTAACTTATCTAACCCCCTATTGATCCCTCTGGCGTAAGTTCTGGGATCATTTGTATCTTCAGGGACAATTTTGTGGAGTTGCATGTTGGAAGCGTATGATAGTTCTGATAAATATTTGTGAGCAGAAATGGAATCATTTAGCTCTTTTGAAAAAAGCGGAATTTTAGATGAGCATGTTTCTTTTTCTTTGGCTATTGCTTCTAGTTCTTGGGATTGTTTAAAAAGATATACTTCTCGAGCCTTGGTAATATGCTCAATGTGCCTTTTTAAAGCATCAATTTTCTTAATATCTCTGGAGAGTTCCCCATCATC
>JAYUHP010000118.1:0-4404 GCA_043766875.1 Rickettsiaceae bacterium | reverse complement strand
CTGAAGTATAGTATCAGTGGGAGCGATTTGCGTATCTACAACGCTGTCATTCGCCGCATTCAGTACCTGATACTCCGTTGCATAGGTGTAACGACCATTCTGTACCTGAGCGCCATTGCTGCTGGTGCCAGGCCATGGGAAAGCTAAACCTTGTCCTGCTTTATTGAAGAAAGTTCTAGCAGTTAGCCCTGTCTGTATTATTGGATCCATGATCTTTTTTCGTGCATCGCTCAATTTATCGTAAGTCAATAATGGCGGATTACCATATCCTGTATTAAATTTGTGACTAGCTTGATCATTTACCTCTTTCTGAGAATTTTCATCTAGATTCTCAAACCCAACAAATTTTGTTACGAGAGCATTAATATCATCTTTGGACTTACTAATCTCAGATACTAATTTATTTTGTTCATCAAAAATCTTAAAAGTTACAGCGCCGAGTTTTTGTGTAGCGTTGTCAAGTTCTGGAATGACAAAAGAAAGTTGATCATGTGTGTAGCCCGCATCGCGCTTGTGATATATAATATTATTTGGCAGTTTTGCAGCCTTATTTGTATATGTCCCGGCTTGATCCAGAAGCGTTTGAATGGAAGGAGCATCGGCAGAATTTGCTCCAGCTTTGGCATATTTCGCGTCAAATTTAAGCCCATTGTCAGACAGCAAATACACAGTCCCATCGCCTTTCTCAACGCCCTTTACTTTAATTTGGGTACTATCGCTGAGTGTTGTCCATGTATCAGAAGCTTTATCATAGATTTCCGTTTTGTGCTTATATGTTCCATTCGCAACCTGTATGAATGGGATTTCACCTTTTTTCAACTCTTGTATTGCTTCAGAAGATTTAACTGCAGCCCCATCCCAGATGAAATAATTCTGCCCTTCAACTAATGATAGCTTATCCTTTTCAGCCATTGCCACGAATTTATTTTTGTCATCATAAAATGATATTCTAATTTTTGCGCCCTTCACTTGTGCGTCGCTCATAAACGGGACTTTAGTGCTATTAGAGCCAGTAAATTGTACTTTGTTTTCTTCTATAGTTACTGTCTTTCCAACATATTCGAAATATTCGGATATATCAGTTGTTTCAGAACTTTCAGCGCTTTTATCACGAATAAATTGTTTGATAGAGCTTCGTGGAGTTTCCACCCCATCCACTATATAGGATGTGATTGCTCCATCTGAATCAACATTTACTGTATCTATTGTTCCTTCTCGTGCGGTATCGACAGTCAGTGCTGTTCTCGTGGATTCATTCCCGCCAATGGTATAGGAAGCTTTGACCTCTATTCGGTGGTTACCTTCCACAACATTGCCATCATCGTCCACTCCGTTCCATGTGAAGCTATTTCGTCCAACGGTTGCACTAGAACGATCTTTGCTGAAGACTTTTTTTCCATCTTCTGTGAGGACGGAGATTTGGCTTTGCACTACCGCATTTGCGGGCAACTTGCCAGCATTGATATTATAATTGAAAGTTACAGGAACTCCTGCTTTGAGCATTCTAACACCGTCATCAATAGCCACTTTTTGCCCGCACATTCTACCAGCTTGAGCAAAAGCGCCTTCGCGCTGAGCTTTGGCTGCTTCAAATGTTTGCTTTCCTACTTCTATGCTTATATTTGCTTCGGCAATTGAGTTCATCGCTTGGAGTATTTCCCCAGGTTTCATAGGGTTCTCAGGGTCCTGATTCGCCATTGCTGCAAGCATGGCCTTCATCACGAAGTCTGATTGTTCCTTCATCTTTTCTGAGAATTGCTCAATTCCCTTGGAGCTCTCGGGCACTTTAGTTGTGTGAGGTTTCTGACTTTTGACAAGATCCGATAATGCAGATCTGTGAGTTACTTCCGCTGACATAATTATAACTGCATATTAACTTGGGTTATTCTGCCTTCACTATAGACTATATGAGTATTATTTGCATATATTTCTTTTCCATTCGTAGTAGAGCTTGAGTAGCTAGCATCATCAAGAGTCGCGAAATTGCCTTCTTGGGGTCTATACTCATTGCTGCCGTGGTTGCCTTCCTTCAAATTGAAGCTAAGAGATGCGCCGCTAGCATTTTGGACTTCCTTCAATGCATCCTTCAATATTGTTGCATCTCTAGCAATCATCTCGAGCGTATCACGCTTTTCTACATTGATTCTGATTGATTCGACGCGTCCGCTATTATTTATCTCAAGCTTAATCTCTATTTCTCCTAGTGATTCAGGAGCTAGTTTAAAATTCAGCGATGTCGCATTATTTTGCCTGATTTGTGATATAGCATCGGTAATTTGCTTAGAAACAGCAAATTCACCATCAATCTTTACCTCAGCAGTTTGCACTTCGGCTATGGCATTGGCACTGGCTTTACTAAGCACCTGACCAACATTATCCATGTCGACAACTGTACCAGCCGTAAATTCTACTTCTTCCGCGGCAATAGAGCCGAGAGTCAACGTAGCTTCTGCTTGGCTATCTTGCGTAAATTCATTATGTGAACCAGTTTCCTGCTTTGGCGCTGGTCTTTGCACAATTGTTACAGACTCTATCATCTCTGCATGTTCTTTCTGCATTGTTGCTTGATCTGCTTGAGTTGATTTCACCTCTTGCTTTGGCGCTGCCCTAGCTGTCTCTATTGCAACTTCCTTGGGAGCGTCATTTTGTATCTGCACAACTTTTATTTCTTCAGAAGCCTTTGGTGTAAGTGCAACCTGCTCAGACTTTTGCTGAGGTTGAGATTCAGCTTTGACTTTAACCTCAAGATTTCCCTGTTCTGCTGGTTTTGGATTATCAGCCTCTACCGCAGTAGCAATTGCTTCAGGCTCTTCTACCGCTGCTTTTTTCTGCTCAGCAGTCGTATCCATGCGCTGATGGGAATCATGCTCTATAACCGTCTCTTCTACCGCTTCGGTCTCATGGATCTTTTGTTCAGGAGCTGCAATAACTACAGTAGCCACTGCTTCGGTAATTTCTTCCGGCTGCAGCTCTAAGCTAGGATCAATATCCTCATCCCTATCCGTTAGTTGCATTACTACAGGCAATTCTATCTCAGCCAATATTGCTGTTTGCATGGCAGTTTGAGCTGTTCCTTGTTCTTCAACATCAGATTGCTCATTGTTAGTAGTATTGGTTCTATCCTTATTATCTACATCACTAGGCTTGGAGTCAGATGGGCTTGAATCTCTTTTGGATTCCAGCCTGTTCTCATTTCGTTGAGCATTACGAGGCTCTTGGTCTTTTGAAGCAGGGGCATATTGTTCTAAAGCCGTTTGAAATTGTACGTCGCTATTTGCTTTTGATGCAGCTGGCTTTTGAGCATGTACTAGAGTTAAGTCTTGTGATATTTGAGTTAGAACTGCTGCCACTTGTATTTGCTCCAATAATATTTGTGAATATTTAATTGAGCTTTAAATAAGCATAATTCGTGCCAAATATTTTTTATTTTTTCTGTATGCTCTTGATTTCTTCCTCAGAGAGACCCGTAATTTGTGATATTAGCTGAAGCTCAAGATTTTTCTTAAGCATACTAATAGCAATTTCAATTACCGCTTCTTTTTTACCTTTCTCTATACCTTCTGCTATGTCTTTCTCTATGCCTTCTTTAAGCATTTTTTCCATTCTTTCCATTTTGTCTTTAAGCGTCCTTTCCATTTTTTCCATTTTTTCCATTTTGTCTTTAAGCATTCTTTCCATTTTTTCCATTTTTTCTTGTCTAGCATCTTCCACAGCTCTATTGTCCCATACGCGCTTAGTTTCTTGTTCGTAAGCTAAAAGCTCATTTTCACTCCAGCTATATTGCTCCAAAGCTTGATAGGCTTTCTTGATCACTAAATCACCATCTATTAACCTTTCCAAATCCTCAGCTGTAGTTTCGTCAGCATATTTGAAGAAATAACACCATTTTTCTATTATATTCTCTAACTCATCTACAGACTTTTTTTTGAATTTAGGTAGCTCTATAAAAGTAAAATAAAAATCCTTCAAATCATGCTCACCATTCTCTTTATCCAAGATAACATGGTCAGACTTATATGCAGATTTCTTAGGAAATAATACAAAGTCTGCAATGGCTATGAATATAATCTCCTTGAGATTCTTATACAGGCCATCCTCTTCTTTGCCTTTATTCAGAGGCCCGCAATAGGCCTTTGCAGCATAATATTGTGCCCGTTTCTCAAAACCAGCCGATTCTGCAACCTGCATCTCAATAATATATTGCACTTCATTTGCGTCTTTGCATAGCACATCCACTATGCTTTGCTTTTTAGATGCAATTTCGGGATCCTGTACAGGGCTTAAAAATGTTACTTCCTTAATAGCTTCCATGCCTTTGAAGCCAAGCATATCATTTATGAAATGGATCAAAATATCCTTGTGCTTCTCAGTGCCAAAGATCTTCTTGAATGCTACATCATTTTT
>JAYUHP010000117.1:0-4419 GCA_043766875.1 Rickettsiaceae bacterium | reverse complement strand
CCCGGATATTGTTCTTCGAACAATTCCGGGATGACGAGGAGGAGATAACTAATATGCAAAAAATCCTACTAACAAGAAGCGCTGAGGAAAACCTAACTCTTTCTGAAGCCATTACAAAGCTTGGCTTTCAGCCGGTGCTTTGCCCTATGCTACTTTATGAAATAGTGCCATGTGATTTTGCTAGCTTCATTGGTACTAGGGATATAATTATTACCAGCAAAATGGCTGCTAAAATTGTGGCTGCACATTATCCATATGAGGTGGATTGTTGGGTAGTGGGCGAAGAATCAGCTAACATTTTAAGACAGAACCTTCATATAACGATCAAACATATAACAGAAAATGCTGAAGCACTTAAATCTCAGCCTATACCAACTTCGGCTGCTATATATTTTTCAGGTAATATTATTACCACCTCATTTGAGGTTGCTACGCGGCATATAGTATATGATGTAACATATGCTGCAGAGCTTTCTGAGAAGGCTATAGAGGCTATAAAATCGGGTGTGGAATATATTATGCTGTATTCTAAAAACTGCGCTTCAAATTTAAAGCAGCTATTGGTGGAGCACAATTTGTTGCAAACTATAGAGAACTCTGTTGTAATAGCTATCAGTAAAGAAGTTGCATCTATATTTGAAGGATCTGTTGGGAAGCTTTTGTTTCCAGATGTTTCAACTAGTGATGGCATGCTAAAATTATTAGCTGATTATGACACAAGCCACAAGCAAAAAACCTAATAGAATATTTACCATTTTCCTCATGGTGATGGCATTGGCGATTGTCCATCTGGAATATTTGATGGCCTCCAAGCCTGCAGAGCCAGAAACACAGCAACCAAAAGCACAGGAAGCAGAATTATTAGAGGGAGAAATACAGCATCCCAGTCAGCAGCAAGAAGTAAAAGAACCCGAAGAGGAAAAGATAGAAGATAGTATTTCAGCATCCCTAGGGGCTTTAGAGATTAGCAATAACAGGACGCAAGAGATCGAGCATTATAGAGTCCATCTAAAAAATCTCTCTCAAATGGTTACTAAATTCTTGTCAAACGATGATTATCAGGATGAATTAACATATCTTATCTCTCATAATACGGACTATCCAACTAAGGTTACTACATTGCTCAAGTCAATGAAGATTTATAGAGAAAAGTACCTCAAGACTAAGAGTGAGGAATATTTAGAAGTAAAGCTTGAGGGCAGTATTATAGAACGTGTATTAAACAGGATGGTGAATATTAAGCGAGCAAATCCTGTGCGTAGCTCTATGGAAGTGGATTACAAAAATATAAAGGACCAAATTGATATATTGGAAGATTATTTTTATTCACAAGAATTTTTGAAATATTATTTAAGTCATGATTAGATTTTTAATTATCATCATCGGACTCATATTGGCTTACTTAGGGCTTGTCGCTATAAGTAAATATGATACGATATTGTCAGTGCTGATATTCGATTATAGGCTGGATGTTAGCCTGTTTCTGGTAATAGTATTTTTCACTCTGATCATAAGTGTTGCCTTTCTTGGTCTGCGCATTATGGGGGTAATTTTTCACACGCCATATATGATAGTTTCGAGATTGGCTGGCTATAAGAAAAATAACTATACTAAGCTTCTGCTCGAATCTTATGTCAACCTCGTTATGGGCAAGGCGGATGTCGCTCAGAAAATAGTAGTGAAGCTTGATCCTAAAGCTGGTTATAGTGATTTTGAAGAACATACATATTTCCTGGCGGCACTTTGTAATAAGAACTCTGACCAGAATATGTACCTGCTACAGAATTTGCTTTCGAACAAGCAGTACCATGATTTTGCTGCAAAAATTCTTGCTAAAAGGCTGTTTGATCAAGGTTTTTACCAGCAAAGCTTAAGCTATGCCGAGCATATAAGGGTGGAAACTACAACAGATCCAGAGCTGCTATATTTATTGCTGTCTCTTTATGCTCATCTTGATATGTGGGAGAAATTTACGGTGCTGACCCAGCGCTATAGAGGGGCGTTTCCTAAGAAAGCTGAAGCAGCAGGGAAAGAAATTGCGGCTTTCTATATGAAGGGTGCTAAATATAATTTGGCACAAGGAGAAGAAGCTGCCGCTGCCGGATTTTTAGAAAACTCTCTCGAATATGATCCATTATGTATCGAAGCTATAGAAATGCTCTGCAATCTTAATATGAGTATTGGATACAGCAAAAAGAATCTGCCGATCTTAGTGGCAGCTTTTACAGCCTTTCCTAGCTTTGAATTATTCGAGCTATATTACAAATCCACGTCTATTGAACCAGAAGAAATTTATGCTATATTCTCTGATTTGGTAGATGTTAGGAGTTATAAAGACGTATTTTTGGCAATGGCTGCTTACCTCAAAATGTTTGATAAAATAGATGTTTTGCTCTCCTGTGAAATATGATACCAAGCCCGAAATTAACCGTACAAAAGGAATTTATCATGGAACTCGCTGTCCTCACGTATGAAGAATACGCTGCGGGTGCTCGCCACTCAAATTCCATTTGTCCAATTTAATTTGGGGCTTGGTATGATATTCAATGATCCTGATATATCCCTAGATTCTGTACAAAAAGAGCTGGTTTCAATACTGGATTCCATAGCTGTCAATCTATCCCAAAAGAGGCGCAAAACATTTCTAGGCCGGATCATATGTAATTTAACAGGGCCTAGAACAGCTAGCACTACGAATAGTGTATATGTTTATGGTGGGGTGGGTCGTGGTAAAACCATGATAGCCAGAGCTTTTTACGACTCTCTTATTGTCCCAAAAGCCTTTATCCATTACCAGGATTTTATGCGAGATCTTCATGAATCAATGCATAAATATAAAGGTGAGGCGATGCATGATATTCTGGTGAAACTTGCGAAGGATAGGGCAAAGAAATATCGGTTTATGTGTATAGATGAATTTGAAGTGCAGGATGTGGCAGATGCAATGATTATAGAGCGGTTCTTTCGTGTGCTGCGAGAGTCTGGAACAGACGTTCTGCTGACTAGTAACATACCACCAGATCAGCTGTATCTTAACGGGCTTCAGAGGGAGCAGTTCATGCCTTTTATCAAGGCCGTGAAGAGTGAGTTTTTAGTATTTCAATTGGACAAGGTGCATGATTATAGGCTGGATCAGATAGAGTCAGAGAAAAGGGTGTTTTATCCGCCTGAAGATGCGAAGGCAAGAATTGCTGCTGTTAAGGATACAATTACAGACCATCTACATTTTGCTCCTACCAGTCTGGAAGTATTCGGGAGGAAGTTGGTTTTTGCAAATACCTACAAAACAGTATTAGTAACAAGCTTTGATGAGCTTTGCAGGCAGCCATTATCTTCCAATGATTTTATTAAAATTGCTAAATATTTTACCACCATTATTATGGAAGATGTGCCATGTATTGGTAAGGATGAAACGGATGTTGTGATAAGATTTATCAATTTTATAGATAATATATATTTTTATAAGGTTTTGCTCTTTATTAGCCTTGCAGCAACACCTGAAGAGATATATCCTGAAGGGAGGCGTGCGAAGGAATTTCAGCGTACTGTGTCGAGATTGCATGAGATTAATTCAGAAAATTATTTTGTAGGTTCTAAACATAGATGAAACCATTATTTATCACATTTGAGGGAGGCGAGGGCAGTGGGAAAACGACTCAGAGTAAGCGTTTAGTGGAATATCTAAATAGTCATGGGAAGGATGCTGTCTGGACTCGGGAGATTGGCGGTACGCCTTTAGCTGAAAAGATACGCGAGCTGATATTCAGCAGCGAAATGGATACAGTTACTGAGATGCTGCTTGTTATGGCTGCTAGATCTGAACATGTTAAGCATGTGATTAAACCTGCTTTGGCTGCAAGAAAAATAGTTGTTTGCGATCGCTTTATAGACTCAAGCCTTTGTTACCAAGGCGCTGAGTTAGGTTTTGATAAAGTGCTGAAACTGCATAACGAGGTCTTCGAAAATCTTATGCCTGATATTACATTTTTCATAGATGTTCCAGTTGAAGATGGGCTGCGTAGGGCGGGGGCTAGAGGCGGAAATAATAGGTTCGAAGCTCGTCCGATAGCAATGCATCAAAAGCTCAGAGAGAATTTCAATAAGCTAGTTGCTCTATTCCCAAACCGTATCATAAAAATCGATGGGCTGAAGTCCCAAGATGAAATTGCAGAAGAGGTTTTGAAGCATGTCAGATAGCAATAAAATTGACATGGTAGGTGGTCTGATGATGGTTGCTGCCATGATTCTTGCTCTTATCTTGTCTAATACTACGGAGTGGTATTCGCAGTTTGTAGATTTTTCTATTAGGTTTTCCTGGGAGTTTTTTACATTCGAGCAATCTATAAAACATCTGGTTAAAGATTGTTTGATGGTTATATTTTTTGTTCATGTTGGTATGTGCTTGAGATACGAATTTCA
>JAYUHP010000116.1:0-1589 GCA_043766875.1 Rickettsiaceae bacterium | reverse complement strand
TGTTAGTGTTTTACGAGAAGCAATTGACAAGGTGAGTGAAAAGCTGCATAAGGAAATGTCTGGCAAGGAAGCAGAGTTAAAAAATTCTAATGATGAATTGGTGAAAAAACGTGGTATTTTAGCTCAGGATAAATTTGATGCTGAGGTTAATAGTTTTTACAAAAAAGTGTCAGAAGCTCAGCATGATATGCAAAAGAAGAAAGCACAATTAGAGCAGGCTCATGCGGATGCTATTAATACAGTGCATGATAGTACAATCAAGATAGTAAATGAGCTAGCAAAGGAGAAAGGATTCATAGTCGCGCTTCCTATTTCACAGATTCTTTACGCGGATCAGAGTTTGGATATAACAGACGCTGTAGTGAAGCGCCTGAATGAACGCGTTAAGAGCTTGCCGCTGAATTATAAGTGACACAGACGCGTCTGTGTCATCCCGGCGAAGGCCGGGATCCAGTACTAAAAATGCCGTCATCCCGGAAATTGCACAGCAATTATCCGGGAACCATAACCACAATAGTTGAGTATGGTCTTAAATGCTAAGGTTATGGGTCCCGGATATTTTTCGACGCTAACATTATGAGGAACAAACATGAGCAATAAATTAGCATTAGTCACAGGTGGTACTCGTGGGATTGGGGCTTCGATATCGAAAGCTCTCCAGGAACATGGGTTTCTGGTGATAGCGAATTACTTCACCAATGACGATGTAGCAATAAAATTTTCTGAAGAGACTGGCATTCCAGCAATGAAATGGAATGTATCTAATTATGCGGAATGTGAGATTGGCATAAAGGAAATCGAAGAGAAATATGGGAGTAATGTCTCGGTTCTTATAAATAATGCTGGTATTACAAGGGATGTGATGCTACATAAAATGACCGAGGAAGAATGGTATGAGGTGATTCATGTGAATCTGGATTCATGCTTCCACATGTGTAGGGCGGTGATTAACCAAATGCGCGAGAAGAAATATGGCCGCATCATTAACATCAGCTCAATCAATGCGCAGGCAGGACAGATTGGTCAGACAAATTACTCAGCTGCAAAAGCTGGCATGATAGGCTTCACAAAGGCTTTGGCCAGAGAGTCAGCTATAAAAAATATTACGGTTAATGCTGTGGCTCCTGGCTATGTTATGACAGAGATGGTGGCGAAGATTCCTGCAGAGATTTTAGATAAGATCGTAGCGCTTAATCCAATGGCGCGTCTTGGCAAGCCGGAAGATATAGCGAGAGCCGTTACATTCCTGGCAAGTGAAGAGGCGGGATATATAACCGGAGAGACTTTGGCCATTAATGGTGGCCATAATATGTTTTAAATTATGATAAAAATTACATTCCCAGATGGGGCAATAAAAGAATATAACGCAGGGATTACTGGCATTGAAATTGCCAAAGCTATTTCGCCATCCCTAGCTAAAGATTCATTGGCAGTAGAGATCAATGGCGAGGAGAGGGATCTTTCTGTTCCTATTCTAAAAGATGCTAGCCTCAAGATCATTACAAGCAAGACCGATCAAGGGCTTGAGATCATACGTCATGATACTGCTCATATTTTCGCGCAGAGCTTAAAGGAGCTTTACCCGGATG
>JAYUHP010000115.1:0-4460 GCA_043766875.1 Rickettsiaceae bacterium | reverse complement strand
CTGTTTTACCAGTCTGGCGGTCACCGATAATCAGCTCTCTTTGTCCGCGTCCTATAGGAATTAGGGAATCTATTGCCTTAATGCCTGTTTGTACTGGCTCATGCACGGATTTTCTAGCGATAATGCCAGGTGCTTTTACGTCTACTTTGGAGTAGGAGGGTTTTTTAATAGGCCCTTTGCCGTCTATCGGATTGCCGAGTCCATCTACTACGCGCCCTAAAAGCCCTTTACCGACAGGTACTTGTAGAATATCACCAGTACGTTTTACTATATCACCTTGCTTGATTTCACTGTCATTACCCATGACAACGATACCAACGCTATCATTCTCAAGATTTAGCGCCAAGCCTTTTACACCCGAGGCAAATTCTACCATTTCACCTGCTTGGACATTGTCTATGCCATATACCTTTGCTACGCCATCTCCAACGGATAGAACTTGGCCTACCTCTTTGAGTTCGGTAAAAGAATCTATCTTAGAGATTTGCTTCTCTAGTAATTCAGCAACTTCGTTGACATCAAGCTTCATTTATTTTTCCTTAATTTATTCTGTTAGTCTAGTTAATCTGTCTATTGCCCCAGCTACCGAAGCATCATACATACTGCTACCGAACTGCAATGTAAAGCCTCCTACGATCGAAGGGTCTATATTATGCTTTATAGCGAATTTTTTTGCCAATTTTTTTTCAAAAATCATCTTAGTTTTTTCTATATCCTTCTCGCTCATTTCCCTTGCTGATGTTAAATTAGCGAGAGTTATACCGCTTGCACTGAGCTTAAGTTCCGATAGTTCATCACAAATATTGCTTAGAGCCATGGTTCTTTTATTGCTGATTAACGCCTCCAGGAAATTTACCGAAAGCTCATTCAGTTTTGCTTCTTTGCTAAGAAGTTTTAAAATTTTTACCTTCTCATGAATCTCATGAATAGGGGATTTTAGGAATTCAGCGATCACTGGGCTTAGCTTTATTAAATCAGTCATGAAGCTTAAATCCTGCATGATCTTATCCAAAGACTTTTTCTCTAAAGCCTGTTCAAAGAGAATCTTGGAGTATATTTCTGCTATATTTCTGCCCATTAAATGACTACTCGCCCCATTTTATCACGCGTCTCGGATCTCATTAAGAGGTTACTGAAAATATTTTTTTCAATCTCAAGTAATTTCCCTTCGGACAAATTATCTGAATTAATCTCCTCTTGCAATGTTTTTGCTATAAAAATTGTATATTCGTCCAGCGGCTTATCTTTTAGGCTGCCTACAAGGTCAATATTTGCCTTCAAATCATTATATTCAGTGCTACGGGCAGGAAAGTCATGGGAGAGAGCATAATCCAAGAGTTGATTTTTATTCATAACCACATGGCCATTGGCTATGGAGTAATCATCAAAGAAGAAATAAGCTGAAGAGGATTTATTTTGGAACATTATATTTTTAAGGTTGCTGATAAGCTGATCACTGTCTCCGCTTGAGCGCAGCACCATTTCTTTAAGACCACCCCATGCAGGGATGCCGCCAATTCCTATTTCTACAAGCCCAGCGCATAGGTCCAAATGAGCAACCACCGCGTGGCTGTGCAAAAGTAGCTCGCAGCCGCCACCAAGCGCCACACCTTGAGCGCATGCCACTACCGGCACTTTGGAATGCTGAACTCGGCTCATCGCTCGTTGACCTAGCGAAATAAACTCATTTGCAGCGGTTATATCATTTCTATTTGCGATATCCAGGAAGATTCTAAGGTCTGCTCCGGCTGAAAAATGCTTACCTTCAGTATATATAATTAGTTTTTCAGCATGATGTTTTTCAGCATAATCTACAGATTCTATCAGCAGGTTGAAGACATTCCTGTCAAAGGTATTCATCTTAGTCTTGAAGCTAAAGACTAGATTCTTTGGCTTTGCTTCATAAAGCATGGCAGAAGGATTTTCTAATAAAGATTTAATTGTAATTTGTTCTTTAACTTTTAGCTGTTTACCCGATAATATTTCCTTAAGCTCAAATGGTCCGTATTTCCAGCTATAGCCCAATTTCATAGCTGTGTCTATGTCATCCTTACTGTTGGATACAACGCCTAAGAGTGAGTCTGTATATGTGAAGAACTCATTAATAATTGACTCTATATCCTTCCCATATTTATTGTGCTTTAAAAATTCACCCAGGCTTTTCTCTTTGGGGAGCTCGACTGTACTGGCATCCATGTAACTCATCTCTTTCCAATCCAGCGCTTCCTTGAGCTTGCCATTGAGTTTATAAAACCCACCCAGTCCTTTACGGCCCTTATAGCCACTTTGAACCATATTGTTGTAGAAAGGGTATTTCTTGTAAGCCAGGTTAAATGGGTCATTAGATGGTAAGGAGTTCTGCAAGACCGTTGCTATCATCTGCATGACGTCCAGCCCTATCAGGTCAAATAGGCCAAAAATACCTGTAGTAGGAAAGCCGAGGTAATTGCTGAAAGCGTAATCTACAATGGGGATTGGTATTTTTTTCTCATAGGAGTTGGTTAGAGTTAGTTCCATCAAAAAACATCCAATACGGTTTGCGATGAAGCCAGGCGTGTCATTTGATTTGACGATTATCTTGCCGAGTTTTCTTGTGATAAAGCTGGAAACTCTTTCTACAGCTTCCTTGGAAGTATGTTCGTCATAGATGATCTCCAGCAGCTGCATATAGCGCGGCGGGTTGAAGAAATGCGTCAGCAGGAAATTATGCTGTAAGCTAGCCGGAAGATATTTGCGTAGCTCATGCATAGGAAGCGTAGAAGTGTTAGAAGCTAGGATTGCACCTGGCTTGATAAAGGGAGCAATTTTTTTGTATAAATCACCTTTTACATCCTGCTTTTCAACTATAACTTCGATGATCAAATCGCAAGAATTGATCTTCTCTAGACTCTCATCAATATTCCCTATTTCCATGAAGCCTAGCATTGTAGGGTGGGCGATTTGCGGCATTTTCGAGGCCAGCATTTTCTCTTTGACGGTCTTATCTATCGCAATATCCAGAAGCAGAACATTTGTAGCCGAATTGGCCACTTGAGCCGCTATCCCTGCGCCCATCACCCCCGCTCCAATTATGCATAGTTTATTGATAGATGTGGCCATTTTATTTTCTCATTAAAACACTGCGTCATCTTGGCCTGCGCTCGGATGACACACGAGCCTACACCAATCCTTCAGTCATAATCCAGAGATTTTGGCAATGAGGCACAAACTATGAAATCCGGATGTATTTTTGGCAACAAAGATATTCATACTTCCTAGTAAACTTCGTAGTAGATTTCCTAGTAGAGTAATCGTCACATCCTTACAATAGTAACGGCGAAGAATATGACTATAAGAGAGACAAGCAAAGCGAGGAGGAAGTAATTTTTCCTCGCCAGGCGCTTTTTATGCTCTTGGTGTTTAGATGACATAATGATCCAATATCATTGCTCCAAATATTATAAATAAATAAATGATGGAGAAAAAGAACATCCTAGGAGCATATCGGTTTCTTTCATCTTTAAGCAAGCTGACAGCATAGTAGGTAAACCAAGCTCCTGAGACCAGCGCTGTAGCTAGATATAGGGTTCCGCTAAGGCCGATAGCAAAGGGTAGCACAGAACATGCGACTGTCAGAAGTGTATATATCAGGATCTGATATTTCGTATAATCATTACCAAAAACTATTGGCATCATGGGGATCCCAGCATTTCTGTAATCATCTGAGCGGTAAAGCGCGAGGGCCCAAAAATGCGGTGGGGTCCATAGGAATATCATCATGACTAGTATTAGTGGCTCTATCGCTATGTTCCCAGTCACGGCAGTCCAGCCGACCAGTGGCGGTAGCGCACCTGCAAGCCCGCCAATAACAATGTTTTGTGGAGTGGATCTTTTTAGCCACATAGTATAAACGAAGACATAAAATAAAATGATAAATAGAAGTAAAAAACTTGCCAAATAATTAACGCAAACCGCCATCACGAATACTGAGAAAAAAGCCATTATAACTCCGAAGGCGAGGGCTTCTTCTGGCAATATTTTTCCTGCAACTATTGGGCGCTTTTTTGTGCGCTCCATTATGGCGTCGATATCTCTGTCATACCACATATTGATGGCAGCTGCTCCGCCATGGCCAATTGTCATGCAAAGCGTTGCAACTATAGCAATAATAGGGTTGATATGGCCTGGAGCCATCAAGATTCCTGCAATGCCACTAAAGACCACAAGCGACATAACGCTTGGCTTCATTAGTGCTATGTAGTCTTTTGCCTCAGAACAATTTGTATCTTTCTCTGCTATCTCCATTGGATTATTTTATCTTAGGAGGAGTTTCAAATGTATGAAACGGAGGAGGGGATTCAATTGTCCATTCCAGCGTGTCAGCTCCTTCTCCCCAAGGATTGTTTGGACATTTCTCACCATGTTTTAGGGTATACCATACTATGAATACGAAGAAGAAAGCTGCAGCCATGGAAATAGAT
>JAYUHP010000114.1:0-4463 GCA_043766875.1 Rickettsiaceae bacterium | reverse complement strand
TGAGACCACAGGGTAATATAGGGAACTGACTGCGAGAATCATCAACCAATAGTTGCAAAGAATGATCTCTGCAGTAACTTTTCGGTGTGAAAGTCTTTGTCTGACAGCCTGTTGGAAAAAATGGTTCACATGGGGCAGCCAGATTTTCTCCCCCTTGAGAAGGCGGATAATAATAGTTACGCCACCGTCTGCAAGGTAATACATGCTGGCTATAATGGTTGCAACGAAAAGTCTTTCGCCGGAAGCTGCTATAAGCATCAAGCATGTCCCCATTAAGGCTCCTATCGTAATACTGCCTACATCGCCTATGAAAATATAGGCTGGATGCCAGTTATATATGAGGAAGGCAATAGAGCAAACAAGCACCAGTGATGCTATAGCAATGATTAAAGACGAATGCACTATCACATCGCTCCGCATGAAGCATAGGATCAGAATTGTAAGACTTAAATGTATGGACTGAGATGCTGTAATACCATCAATACCATCCATGAAATTATATATATTGATAAAGCCAGCAAGCGCAATAAATGCTGATATAAAATCAGCCCAATAGTTCATTTCTCCATGGAATAGCTGGTATGGTAGTAGAAAGCTATAGGCTATATAGGCAGAAGCGCCCAAGTGAACACAGAGCCTGAAAAATGTATTTAGGTTCTTTATATCATCATAAAGCGAGACCAAGGCCAGTAACCCAAGGGGCGCCAGCACTTCAAATCTATATGCGCCATTGAATAAGATATAATCTATAAGACAAAAACCAAAGCAGAATGATAAAACTACAGCAACACCACCGCATGTGGGCGTTGGGCTTTTGTGAAGCCTTCTCGTGCTATCTGGCTTATCGATAACCCCTATGAGTGGCATAAGCAGAACCAAAAAGCGCGTAAGAAGTACGCACATAGTAAAGCTTAAAAAACAAACTAATAATATCCAATTAGGTAAATCTAAACTCATAATAACATATTTGATTTAAAACTATAAAACCCGCCAGAGCAGATTATCACATGATCATGTACAATAATACTTAATGTCTTGCAAGCTGCTACTATTTCTTTCGTCATAACTAGATCTGCTTTCGAAGGGCTGGGATTTCCGCTGGGGTGGTTATGTACCAGAATAATGGCGCTCGCTTCATGGAAAAGAGCTCGCTTGACTATTTCACGCGGATATACGGCCGTTTGATCAACAGTCCCAAATTCCTGGAGCTCATCAGCTATTAGGATGTTTTTCTTATTCAGAAATAAAATACGAAACTGCTCTGTTTGAAGTACTCCTTGTGTCAATTGCAGATATTCTATTAAATCATCCCATGTGCTTAGGATATTCTTATTAATTATGCCGCTTTGCATTTTCCGGCGTAATATTTCTCGAAGCAGCTTAAAATTTGCGCATATTGTATCGGTTACGCCATCTATAGAAAGTAGCTTGTCAGATGGTGCATTTATTACGGCTGAGAGACTGCTAAATTCTTTGAGCAATGTCTTTGCAATGGTTTTTACATCCTTCCTCGGCACAGACCAAAATAGAATCATCTCTAATATTTCATAATCAGGAACGCTGGTAGGAGAGAGAAGGAACCTTTCGCGTAGGCGCTTTCTGTGACCTTCATTGTGGTTGATTATTGATTCATTTTGCATTCATACTCCTCGTAATTGAAACTGCTGTTTTTCTGCGTCGTCTTTTTGTTACCTGAGAAAAATTTTTGCTTTTTAAATAAAGCACATAGGGAAGGCTATGCTAGCTTTTTTAAAAACCAAAAGATTTTTCATGACTCCTCAAAAATACTTGCATCAAATTCAGCATTTCCAATTACGAGGAGTATGGTGGATAATTATAGCCCTTTTCCGATAGGGTGAAAATTTCGAAACCATCTTTTGTTACCCCAATCGTATGTTCAAACTGGGCAGATAGAGATTTATCTCTAGTAGTTACAGTCCAATTATCAATATTACTGAGGATAGAATCCTGTTTTCCTGCATTTAGCATAGGCTCTACGGTGAAAAACATTCCTTCTTCTATCACGGGGCCAATGCCTTTCTTGCCATAGTGAAATACTGGCGGTTCAGCGTGGAATACTCGGCCTATGCCATGCCCGGTATAATCTTGCACGGAAGCATAATTATGCTTCTCAGCATATTGCTGGATCGCATGACCTATATCGCCGAAATGAGCTCCCGGCTTTACCTGCTCAATTCCAAGCATCATGGCATCGTAAGTAACTTGAGTGAGTCTTTTTCCCTTAACTCCAACATCCCCTACAAAGAACATACGGCTTGTATCTCCAAACCAACCATCCAGGATTACTGTAACATCTATATTCATTATATCACCATTTTTTAGCTTCTTATCGCTAGGAACACCATGGCATATAACATGATTCACAGATGTGCAAACCGACTTAGGAAATGGAATATCTCCAGATCCCTTGTAGCCAAGACATGCTGAGATTGCTCCATTGGCAATAATAAAGTCATGGCAGATACTATCTATATATGCTGTTGTTACGCCTGGCTCAACAAAACCTGCCACATGGTCCAGCACCTGCGCTGCCAGTTTTCCCGCTTTGCGCATATGGGCGAAATCTTCTTTTGAATGTATTGTTATCATTGTTTTCCTTGTTCTGTCTTTCGTGTTGGATGCATTCTATTATATTTCATATTTTTTCTCAACTATTCAGGTGGATTATTATTGACAGGCCCGCTTCATAGTGTATATTATCGCATGGTATTAAATATATTGAAGTGAAGCTAAATTATGTTCGCAGTGATTAAAACTGGTGGTAAGCAGTATAAGGTTACAAAAGATTACGTCCTTCGTATCGAGAAAATTGAAGGTGAGCCCGGTGCAAAGATCGAGTTCGATCATATTTTGATGATCGGTGAGGCTTCGAAGCCTTCTATCATAGGATCTCCTATGGTTAAAGGAGCTTCTGTAACTGCTGAAATTATGGACCAGATGCGCGACAAGAAAATCTTGGTTTTCAAAAAGAAGCGTAGACAAAATTACCGTCGTAAGCACGGTCATAGACAGGATATAACACAGGTTAAAATCCTAGATATCAAAAAGAAATAATATTTGTAGGGAGTGAAAAATGGCAACCAAAAAAGCTGGCGGTAGTTCCAGAAACGGTCGTGATTCCGCTGGTAGGCGGCTTGGAGTAAAAAAAGGTGATGGTCAGCTGGTTATCCCTGGCAATATCATCGTGCGTCAACGTGGCACAAAAGTGCATCCTGGCGAGAATGTTGGTCTTGGAAAAGATCACACTATATTCGCACTTGTCGGCGGCAAAGTAGATTTTGCTCGCAAGGCTAACAACAAAGTATATGTTTCCGTGGTTTAATAGAATCCCAAACGAATCCTACTTCGTCGCTGCAGCGCTCACCTATTAAAATAGGTATCGCGCTTGGCTCCTAGTATTATTCAATTTGGGATTCTATTAAACTCCTCGATGAAATCTATCTAAGGCCCGTTTGGTGGGCCTTTTTTTATTATATTATCTATCGACAATTCAATTTTTCCCAGTTATTTTGATCACTTAATATTACTAGTGAAGGGAAAAGATCATGAAATATAAACTAGATGAAACAAACCTTACAATATTAGACCTTGGTCTTGATGGTGCCCATTTTACTAAAGTTTTAGCTAGATACCCAGAAGTTATCAAGGTCACATTTTCTCCAAATAGTATTACACCTGAATCTGTTAAGATTATTTCAGAATCCTTGAAGACTGACACAAGCATAATTTATCTAAGTCTCTGGGGGAGTAACATTGGACCTCAAGAGGCAAATTTAATTGCAGAAGCCTTGCAGCAAAATACAACTCTTAGAAATTTAGATCTAACCTATACCACAATCGGAGATGATGGAGCAGCAGCCATCGCCGGTGCTTTAAGAGTTAATAAAACCCTTGTAGGTCTCGGCTTGACTAAATGTGAGATTGGGGATAGGGGAGCTGGCGCCTTAGCTGATGCTTTATCCTTAAATAGTACTCTTTTACAGTTATTTTTAAATGGTAATAAAATTGGGAATGATGGAGCAGGGGATTTGCTAACTGCTTTAGATGTGCTTAATACGAGCCTTACTAAGCTAACTTTAAAAACTGATGGGATTGATGAGGCGATTATAGCTGAGCTTGCTGCTAAGTGTAAAATTAATGGTGAGAAAGCTTGTAGTTTTAAAGAAGAGGATGAGTGGAGTGATGCAGGTGAGCCTGAAGATGAAATTGAGCTACTAGGAGGAAGTTATGAAACTGTAGGGGCTCCTGAGTGCGATTAGTAGCCGTATTTTTGTTCTTGATTTATAAAATATCTAATGCTAGTTTGCTGATCATAATTTAAAAAAAGTAATATACTCCTCATAATTGGAAATGCTGAATTTTATGCAAGTATTTTTGAGGAGATGAGGAAAATCTTTTGGTTTTTAAAGAAGCAAGCATAGCCTTTCCTATGTGCTTTTTTA
>JAYUHP010000113.1:0-1606 GCA_043766875.1 Rickettsiaceae bacterium | reverse complement strand
GATTTAGCCTCTAGGGACGTGGTATCTAGGGCTATGACCATGGAGATAAGAGCTGGAAGAGGCGTTGGAGAACATAAGGATCATTTGCTGCTGCACTTAAATCATTTGGCGCCAGAAGTGCTCCACGCAAGGCTTCCTGGCATATCAGAGACAGCAAGAATTTTTGCAGGTGTTGATGTTACTAAAGAACCAATCCCAGTAATTCCAACAGTTCATTACAATATGGGTGGTATTCCTACGAATTACCGCGGGGAAGTTGTAACAAAATCTGGAAAAGATACGAGCTCAATTGTTCCAGGGCTTATGGCCATTGGCGAAGCGGCTTGCGTATCTGTTCATGGTGCAAATAGACTGGGTTCCAACTCGCTTTTAGATTTAGTTGTGTTTGGAAGAGCGGCAGCTATTAGAGCTGCGGAGATAGTAAAACCAGGCCTAGCTCATAAAGCAGTAAATCAAGATACAATAGATAATATCGTAACCCGTTTTGATAATGTAAGAAATGCAAAGGGTGATGTTCCTGTCCCTGAGCTACGCCTTAGCATGCAGCGCATAATGCAAACCCATGCGGCAGTGTTTAGGACTAAAGAGACCTTGGCAGAAGGTGCTCAGCTAATTGATGCAGCTCGTAAAGATTATGCAAATATCAAAATCGCAGATCGCTCACTGATCTGGAATACGGACCTAGCTGAAGCGCTTGAGCTTGGCAATTTACTGGATCAAGCCGTACTTACGATGCATTGCGCCCTGAACCGCGAAGAAAGTCGCGGCGCTCACGCGCGAGAAGATTTCCCAGAAAGAGATGATAAGACATGGCTGAAACATAGTCTTGCATGGCTGGAGAAAGCTGGCAAAGTAAAAATAGACTATAAGCCGGTTGTGCTGACTACCTTAACCGATGAGGTAAAATCAGTGCCACTTAAAAAGCGAGTGTATTAAATGGCAGAATTAAGATTACCACCGAATTCTAGAGTAACGGAAGGAAAAGTCCATGTTGAGCTAAGCAAGGCCGATAAGCCAAAGAGGCTCAGGATATATCGCTATGACCCTGATACTGGAGAAAATCCACGTATTGACACTTATGAGATTGACCTAGAAAAATGCGGCCCTATGGTTTTGGATGCACTTATCAAGGTTAAAAATGAGATGGATTCAACATTGACCTTCAGAAGATCTTGCCGTGAAGGTATCTGTGGCAGTTGCTCAATGAATATCGATGGAACAAATACGCTGGCTTGTATCAAGCCAATAGAAGATATTGAGGGTGATATCAATATTTATCCACTGCCCCATATGAAGGTCGTGAAGGACCTTGTGCCTGATCTAACACATTTTTACGCCCAATATGCATCGATTGAGCCATGGCTCAAAACAGACACCCCAGCGCCTGCTAATAGTGAAAGACTGCAGTCGCCAGAAGATAGAGCAAAACTGGATGGCTTATATGAATGCATACTATGCGCATGCTGTTCGACTTCCTGCCCTAGCTATTGGTGGAATGAGGATCAATATTTAGGCCCCGCAACGCTTTTGCAAGCTCAACGCTGGCTTTCTGATTCACGCGATGAGCATAGTGGAGAGCGTCTAGAGGAGCTAGAAGATCCATTCA
>JAYUHP010000112.1:0-11827 GCA_043766875.1 Rickettsiaceae bacterium | reverse complement strand
TGCACGCCGGTCCCATTCATTACTTCGACTTGGAAGATTATATGGATCTTGCAAAGCTTACCAACCCAAAGCTCGCTTTAGAAAGCTTGTATGGCTTGGTAATCATTGATGAAATACAACAAAACAAAGATCTATTTCCTCTCTTAAGGGTGCTGGTAGACAGATCGAATAATAAAGTACAATTTTTAACTTTGGAAAGCACATCTAGGGATTTGCTTCAAAGCAGTTCGGAAACCCTGACTGGACGTATAGCCTATATTACCGTCTCTCCCTTTAGTGTGGAAGAAGTAGGGCATCAGAGACAATTATGGACGCATGGAGGCTTTCCAAAGGCATTTCTTGCAGAATCAGATGCTGCCAGCAGCAGATGGCTACAGATTTATATTCAAACCTATTTTGAGAAAGACTTAGCTTTCCTAGGAATAAATTTACCACCAATGCGTATTTTACGCCTATGGTCTATGATTGTTCATTACCACGGACGTGTTATAAACTATGCAAATATGGCTCAGTTTATGGATATCTCAGTTCTCAAGATCAAGAACTATCTAATGTTCCTCGAAGGCACTTTCATGATACGCATTCTACACCCATGGTATGACGATCTAGAAAAAAGACTGGTAAAAACTCCGAAGCTTTATATACGTGATGCGGGCATTTACCATAGCTTGCTGTCTATCCGTAGCTATGATGATTTGCTGTCAAATACACATATAGGCCAGTCCTGGGAGGGATTTGCTTTGGAAGAAGTGACCAAAATACTGAGCATCCGGTCTGAGGAATGTTATTTTTGGAGCACTCACCAGCAGGCTGAACTGGATCTATTTATCAATTTAAACGGCAAAAGGATAGGCTTTGAGTTTAAAACAAGCGACCGCCCATCTGTAACGAAATCAATGCGCAGTGCGATGGGATATCTGAAATTAGATCAGCTATTTATCGTAACACCTGTTGAAGAAACGTTTTTACTAGAGGAAAAAGTTACTGTGCTGGCTCTGAAAGATTGCCTGAAGACATTACAATCTGTTCCAAAAAACACTAACAACCGCTTGACTCCTCATATAAGAGTATTGCAATGACAGTTCTGGTGCATTCTGAAATATTCCTCTTCCTTATTGGTAATATTGCCCGGTCACCCTTGACAATCCGCAATATTATACCTACATTGATACCTACAATAAATTTTATGGTAATATGTCCAAATCGAAATATAAATGCGTGCTGCTTAAAGTTTCAGGCGAAGCTTTAATGGGTGATAAGCAGTTCGGCCATGACTATGAAACCATCAAACGAATAGCCCAGGACATCAAGGAAGTGCTTGATCTTGGAGTGCAGGTTTGTGTGGTAGTCGGTGGTGGGAATATATTCCGCGGGATGGCAGCTTCAACGTTAGGTATGGAGAGAGCTGCTGCAGATTACATGGGCATGCTTGCGACTGTCATGAATGCACTGGCACTGCAGAATATTATGGAGCAGGAAGGTATTTATACCAGAGTGCTTTCAGCCATTCCAATGATGAGTATTTGCGAGTCATATATCAGACGCAAAGCGAAACGCCATATGGAAAAAGGCCGCGTGGTGATTTTTGCTGGTGGGACTGGCAACCCCTTCTTTACCACAGATAGCGCAGCTGTGCTTCGCGCGATTGAAATGAACTGCGATTTGCTGCTTAAGGGCACACAGGTGGATGGGGTATATTCAGCCGATCCAGAATCCAACCCCGATGCTACAAGGTTTGAGCGTGTGACCTATACTGATGTTTTAAGAAATAACCTTAATGTAATGGATATGGCTGCGATTGCGCTGGCTCGGGAAAATAAGCTGCCAATTAAGGTATTTTCGATAAAAGAAAAAGGACAATTTGCCAGAGTATTGCTTGGCAATGGTCATTATACTAAAATACATGGAGAGTAATTTTTGCTTTTTTAAAAAGCACATAGAGAAGCTATGCTTACTTTTTAAAAAACCAAAAGATTTGTCTTGCCTCCTCAAAAATACTCGCATAAAATTCACCATCTCCAATAACCAATGAGTATATAATGGACAAAAAAGAATTATTAGGCGACTTAACAACACGTATGGAAGGGGCTCTAAGAGTCCTGGACAATGAGCTTAAGGGCCTTAGAACCGGCAGAGCTTCAGCTCATTTATTGGATCCTGTTGTTGTTGAAGCATATGGTGATAAAATGCCAATTTCCCAGCTGGGAACAATCAGCACGCCAGATGCGCGTACGGTTAGCGTACAGGTATGGGATAAAGCACTAGTAAAGACAGTAGAAAAAGCCATTGCAGATGCTAATCTTGGCATCAACACCGCAACAGATGGCCAGATTATCAGACTTCCAGTTCCACCACTAAGTGAAGAGCGCAGGAAGGATCTTGTAAAACTGGCTCATAAATATGGCGAGAATAGCAAGGTCTCTGTGAGAAATATTCGCAGAGATGGAATGGATACGGCCAAGAAAATGGAGAAGGATGGAGAGGTGTCTGAAGATGAACATAAAGGCATCAGCGATGATGTACAAAAGCTCACGGATAATTTTAGCAGCAAAATTGATGAGCAGATAAAAATTAAAGAACAAGAAATATTAAATATATAGAATTGAGATTCAGATATTGTTATATTGTCTCGGTATTATTCAACCCATAAGGAAAAATTATGAAAAAAAAATTAGCAACTTTATTACTATCAGCAACCCTATTATCTTCTAGCATTGCATATGCTGATGATAAAGTCCTTGCTACCTTCAAAGGTGGTGATGTAAAGGAATCAGAGGTAATGGGCCAATTTAAGGATGCCCTACAATCTCAACCAAATTTCAAAGATAAGAAATTTTCCGAACTAGAGAGAAATATGCAAGAGGCGTTAATACGCGGCTTTGTGAACACTAAGCTCATAGAGCTTGATGCAGCAAGTTCTGGGGTAGAAAATTCGAAAGACTTCCAAGCTAAATTGGAACAAACTAAAAAACAATTAATGCAGCAAGAAGTTATTGACACATATCTGAAATCTGCAGTGACTGATAAAATGCTGGATGATGGATATACCAAGCTGGCGGCAAGTCTTAAAGATAAAGATGAAATAAAAGTTAGCCATATATTGGTTGATACAGAAGAAAAAGCAAAAGCTGCAAAGAAAAAACTGAATAAAGGCGCAAAATTTGCAGATGTTGTGAAGGAATTTTCTACAGACCAACAAAGCAAAGCTTCTGGTGGAACATTAGGATATTTCACACAAGGCCAGATGGTGCCGGAATTTGAGACAAAAGCCTTTGCAATGAAGGTTGGAGAAATTTCGGATCCTGTAAAAACTCCATTCGGATGGCATATTATTAAGCTTGAAGATAAGCGTAAGGCAAAAGTTCCTACAAAAGACGAGGCAAAAACTTCTATCGTAAATAAGCTAAATAGAGATGCTTTGGAAAAATTATTCGAAGATTTGGGTAAAAAATACGATTTGAAGGTTAATATTTAATCTCATTCAGGCTTGAGGTGTCATTCCCGCCTCCGCTTTCGCGAGGGTAAACTCCGGCGGGAATCCAGCTTATACATCAAAATACTAATTCCACAAAAGGGAGCCCCTAAAAAGGCTCCCTTTTTCTTTTTCTGCACTACATATCACCCCACTCAGTAGCAAATATAATATCTTGGTTAAAAAATATTCATAGTTCTCTTGACGTGTAATAGTAAATATGTTACAAGGTTTCATTCATAATTACTAAAGGAAATAAACTAATGCTAAATATCGCTGAATTAATGACTTGGGCTACAGAACAAGCAGTAGAACTACAAGGAACAAGAGATAAAAGCTTTAAACTAAGGATAAACGGGCAATATACGGGGCCTGTAAGAAATCTTAGTTCAGACGAGCCGCAATCTAAAGGACATCAAATATTTAATCCCGAAGCACATTTGGAGCAACTTAAAGATGATGCAAGAAATAAAGTTAATCAATTAGCAGAAAAAGGATGTTTTCCTCATTCGCTTGAAGAAGCAGTAACAAAATTCTTAATAGAACTCATTGAATCCGGTTATCCTCAACTTATGACCGCTGAACGATTTTATGAGATGGTCCTAGCTCCCGCGCTTGAAAAAAGTCTAAGAGAGAACAATACTGCACAGGATGCAGCAGCTATCTCAGTATACCTTGCTGATAAAGCTCAATACCTCGCTGATAGAGCTCAAACACGTTCAGAAGAATTAAAAAATAGAGCTGATTTAACATTTCAAGTGAGGGATAAAGCCAGAGATACAAAGAGCTTTCACGAAGCTTTCAGAAAAGCACAAGAGATTTCTCTAAAGAAACAAAATCTAGCATTAGGACCAGATGAAGTAAAGCTGTTAGATTCAGAAGCATTAGAAAATAAGAACACTTTAAAACTCCAACTAAAACGCAATATAGATATCATTCATAAAGCATTCAAGGTAGCAAAAGCAGCATCTGAAAAAGCAGAAGCTGCTAAAATAGAGGCGCAAACAGCTCAAGAAGCTGCCACAAAAGCCCTAGAGATAGCCGATGCACGCAAGATTACACTTCAAGACATCCTTACTATCTCAAATTGCCTTACAATTGATCAAATCAAATCAATGTTGAGCATTGTCGGAACGTTCCAACCTGAGCTTCAAGAAAAAGCTATGAAAGAGATAAGATATGTACTTCCCACATCTAGAAAGCACCCCGCATCTAATGAAGAGGAAGATTATATGCCTCTATCCAAATGTCTTAGCATGTCTACAGATGATAGTGGGTGCTTTTCTGCACAACCACAAAGCCCAGAATCCCCAAATGCAGATGCAGATGCAGATGCAGAAATGATCGGACTTTTTGCTGAATATACTAATGGAGATTCGACTAGCTTATAGTTGTTTAACAATAATTAAGGAGAAATAAAATGCTTTATGATCTAATTCTAAAATATAACTCACATACAGGCCGTAATGCAGGTTTTAATGCTGCTGCATTGCGCAAGCATATGAGCAGATATGATTGTTCTGAAGATTTCTGTACTACCGTAGCAAAACAATTTACTGGGCTTCTCCAAGATGGCACGATAGTTACGAACGAAAATCTATTTCCATCATTTATAGAGCCGATAGTAAATTCTGGTGTAGATTTAACAAGACATGATAAAGTATTTTTATTGGCAACATTTTCTGCACCTACCATAATATATGCATTAACTCTTCCATCGCTATTGCCTTATAAGACAGAAATATTAAAAGATATTCTGTATTACAAAGCGAATTCTATAGATACAAAAACATTGTCTGATTTAATTGCTTTATCTGACATTCATACCATTACTAATACCATGAATGATGAGAGACTGAATGAATTTGCTCACTACATAAATCACAATTCTAATCTTTCTAACACAGTAAAATGCCTCCTAATTTTTGATCCATTAATAAATTCAGGACGCTTAGTACAACCTGAGAATTTAGATGAATTAGTGCCCTATCTAGAAGCCTTGGTACTAGAAGAAATGAGAGAAGAGGAGATGGCACTAAGCGGCGACACCAGCCCCGCTTCTTCTATTACTCCAGTTCAAGGCGAGTAATGTAATCCCTGTAAAGGGCAAGCAGCATAGCGCTATCCAAGTTACGCTTAACATAGCGGGACAGAAGATAGCGCGGCAGGCTTTGTACCTTATATTGCTTGCCCAAATTCCATAATGCTGTCCATAAAGCCTTATATATCTCCGGCTTATATTGCTCGGCTATCTCTTTATGATCCTCCATAAAATGCTCTATCGCCAGCAAATTATTATAGGTCTCAAATTTCTTATCGTACCGCTCAGCAGAAGAAGCCAAGCTGTAGCATAATGTCTTTTTTACAGCAGCAAATTTACTATATTTTCCGCATCTAAGCCCAAGTGATAAATTATGCAGGAATAAGTCATCATCAGCTCCATTAATCTTTTCAAGCAGGTTCATAGAAATCAAACTCGCTGAGTAGCCTATTTTTCTTATATCGCGAATTCTATTATCAAGCACAGCCTTTATCGGAGATTCTATGGAAAGCACCTCACCCGTCTCATAAGGACTTACGAATTTGTTATCTGAGCCATCCAAAGTGCCATGCAGCCCGTAGGCTACCTCGCATCCCATTGTATCACATGCATTTAGCAGCTCTTCTGTAGAATTTGGAGTTACTATCTCATCCCCATCGATAAAATGTACATAATCCCCGTGAGATAATTTTAATGCCAAATTGACAGAATATGCCGTCCCTCTATATTCTGTATTGCACAGAATCGTGGCACGTGGGAAATGGCCAAATGCTTCTTGGGCTGCTGCTAATGTGTTGTCTGTTGAGCAATCATCCACTATGATATATTCCTTACGGAACTTCCCTGTGATGGTATTGAGATTCGCCGCTAGCTTGGGCACATTATTTTCCTGTGTGCGTAGCAATATTATGTATGTTATACTAGTAGTCACAGTTTTTTCTGCCAATTAAAATTTGAGAATATATTTATATGTCCAAGATCAGTTTTTATCAAGTTATGAATGGGGAAATTGTAAAATCTTCCTGTGTGCTTTTAGAAAAATGCTTTAATGGTGGGTTTAAAACCTTCGTGCAAGTGAAAGATGAGGATCTGAAGGAGCTGATAAATAAGACATTATGGACATTTGCTCAAAAATCCTTCATACCCCATGGCAGCGATACCGACCCATTACCAGAAAAGCAGCCTATCTATATCTCCACAAAAGATAGCTGCCCAATAGATGCCAAGCTTTTGATGCTCGTAGGCCGCTATAGGATTGACGTGGCAGAATATGAAAGAGTTATCGTCATGGTTGATGGCAATGATAACGAAGAAGTAAAAGCTGCCCACGATATGCTGGAATCCGCAAAACCTCTCGGCCATACTGTAGAATATTATAGACAGACTCCTAAAGGATGGGAGACCGCATGAGTGAAGACCAAATTCCAAATTAATCCTACGTTGTTGCTCGTCGGCTCACCTAGTAAGTATAGGCATCGCTCCTCGCGCCTAGTATTTAATTTGGAATTTGGTCTAAGTGACGCATACAAAGTAGTTAACACCCCCATAACCTCTTTATAAAAAGTTAATTTTTTCTTCTTAAAGCAATTCAGCAATTCTACGTATTTTCTACCGATACACAAAGCTTCAACTCTATGTAATCATATAAGATAAGGCCCACACCCTAACATTTGATTATAGGTGGTATATATGAGCATAAAAACAAAACCTGAACATTATTCTAAAATTCGGCTGATAAATTCCTTAGTATCGCTACTAGATTATACCGCAGATGAATCTGACGAGCTTCGCAGCGCTATTTATGAACTGATAGAAATGCTTATGGAAGATGATAGCGAGGAGTATGAAGAGTTTATAAAAATTGTCAATAAACTACAGGTTATAAATAATTCAAAATAAAGTTGAAAGATAATTTAAAAAGATTTAAGCTATTCTTTAATGTGATTATGTAATTTTAAGAGATAAGTAATGACTAGAAATGCTTCTATAATACATATTCTCGATGCACTGGGCTCAGCGCGTATCCCTATAGAAAATGCCTATCTCACAGCCCAGGAATATAAAATACTAATCTATACTTCACATGGATTTAGCGCGAAATCTATAGCCTATGCCATGAATATTTCATACCGGACCGTTGAAACCCACATTGGGAATATAAAATGCAAACTCTCATGCAAATACAAAACAGAGCTGGTACAGAAATGTCTGGATTATAACATGAACCAAAAGATACTGGATTTATTGTGAGGAAGATGGCTTGCTGGGCAGGCGTAGCTTATTAATCCCACCAGTCCTACTACGCCAAGGCTACGTCGGACACTCATACGCTATAGTATAAGCTTCGGCTTGCCACCCGAAGCTTTAGCGTAGGGTGGTGCCGCTAGAGGGAATTGAACCTTCGGCCTCATCATTACCAATGATGCGCTCTACCACTGAGCTATAGCGGCTTAATCCTAAAGTGGTATATCATATTATCTCCAACGAGTCAACCACAGTATTACTTGACCTTAGGGGCTTATTTTGGTATAATGCCTGGTTCCCAAAACATCATTAAAAATATACTCCTCATGATTGGAAATGCTGAATTTTATGCAAGTATTTTTGAGGAGATGAGGAAAATCTTTTGGTTTTTAAAGAAGCTAGCATAGTCTTCCCTATGTGCTTTTTTAAAAAGCAAAAATTTTTCTTAGGGTTCCAAAAAGACGAAGCAGAAAAACAGCAGATTCAATTATGAGGAGTATAATGCTCAATATTGCTAAGCCAATAAGTGACTCGACTATAGTGGTCGCAATGTCAGGCGGTGTGGATAGCTCCACAGTTGCTGCCATGCTTCATGAAGCTGGGTATAAAGTCATTGGCATAACCTTGCAGTTATATGATCATGGGATGACTTTGGGCAAAAAAGGAGCATGCTGCGCAGGCCAGGATATCTATGATGCCAAAATGGTCGCAAACCAGCTGAATATTCCGCATTATGTGCTGGATTACGAAACACGCTTCAGGCAATCCGTAATAGATGATTTCGCAGATAGCTATATTCGGGGCGAAACCCCCCTTCCCTGCGTTCGCTGTAACCAATCAGTGAAATTCGTCGACCTCGTCAAAATGGCAAAGGAGCTTGGTGCTGATGGACTTGTCACAGGCCACTATGTCCGAAGAGTAGATGGGCCGGATGGTGCTGAATTACATGCTGGTTTGGATCCTAAAAAAGACCAAAGCTATTTCCTATTTTCCACTACTAAGGAGCAGCTTGATTATATACATTTCCCGCTAGGAAACCTGACAAAGGATGAAACAAGAAGCCATGCGCTGAGATTTGGCCTTAAGGTCGCAGATAAGCCAGACAGTCAGGATATATGCTTCGTTCCTGAAGGTTCCTATTCTACTTTAGTTGCTAAACTCAGACCAGGTTCTGCGATTCCCGGGAAGGTAATGCATGTGGACGGGTTTGAGATTGGGACACACAAAGGGATAATACATCATACCATAGGGCAGCGCAAAGGTCTTGGCATAGCACATCCTGAACCTCTCTATGTAACGCGCATCGACCCAGAGCAAAATATAGTTTATGTGGGGCCAATATCAGCTCTTTCCCAAAACTCATTCCGCGTCAAAGAAATCAACTGGCTTGGGCAAAACGAAGCTCTACAAAGCCCAATAGAGGTTGACGTAAAAATTAGATCGACTCAGAAGGCTGTTCGTGCTATAGTCTCCGACTTTGGCGACGGTAATGCCACAATTAACCTCCTAAGCCCTGATAAGGCAGTTACTCCAGGACAAGCATGCGTTATGTATGATGGGACCAGGGTACTTGGAGGCGGCTGGATTACTAGATAAGAATGTCTCCAGGTGAAGGCCGGGATGACATATAACAACAACTTGAGGAAAATTAAATGCGTTTTTTTAAGAAGCAATCTTTTGAATTCATTATGCAATCGGTTCAAAGAAGCAAGGATTTAGAAAAAACTCTAAATGGGTTTGATTTAATACTGCTAGGACTAGGTTTCATAGTAGGCACTGGGGTATTTGCCCTGACAGGTATGGTTGCAGCTGATTATGCCGGTCCTGCCGTAACATTATCCTACGCAATAGCAGGGCTCACATGCATATTCGTGGCGCTTGCTTACACGGAACTCGCAGTTATGATGCCAACCTCGGGAAGCGTATATTCATATTCCTATGTAGCTTTTGGCGAATTAGTCGCATGGCTTATGGTGGGCACAATAGTGTTATCATTAGGAATTGGCGCTGCAACAGTTTCCGGCAGTTGGTCTGCCTATATGGTGAATATACTCGAAAATGGTGGAATAACCATTCCGCATGAGTTTAAAAATGTACCAGCACGCGGTGGGATAATAAACTTACCTGCAATATTTGTAACATTATTTGTCGGATTTTTCCTACATTTAGGTACAAAGGATAGTAAGAGATTAAATGCCATATTGGTATTTATTAAAATGGCTGCGATATTCGTTTTCGTATTGCTTGCAGCGCCGCATTTTGATGCTACAAACTGGAATAATTTCATGCCATATGGGTTTGACGATGTGCTGCTTGGCTCATCCATGCTATTCTTTGCATTCACCGGCTTTGGTGGACTTTCAGCTGCAGCTGAAGAATGTAAGAATCCTAAGCGCGACCTGACAATAGGAATTATTGGCTCCCTTATCGCATCTACAATAGTTTATATAATAGTTGCCGGGCTTTTAACAGGTATCGCACCATATACAGATCTGGGGGGCGCTGATGCTCTCGCTCATGCTTTATCTATGAATGGAAGCAATATTGGATCCGCAATTGTTGCAACAGGAGCAGTATGCGGAATGACCACAGTGCTTTTAATGCAAATCTACACGACAACTCGTATATTATATGTGGTATCTCGTGATGGCTTATTGCCTAAAATCTTCTCTAAGGTACATCCGAAGCACCATAGTCCTTATGTAATGATTTGGTCTCTTGTAGCAGCTGTTGCAATGCTCGGTGGTTTCTGTGAGTTTAAAACATTGGCACAATTGTCCAGCATGGGATCATTGATAGAATATATAGCTGTTATGGCTGTGGTTCTATTGCTTCGCTTCAAATTGCCAGCTATTGAAAGGACATTCAAATGCCCTGCTGTATTCGTCATAGCTCCCTTAGGGCTTTTAGCTTGTCTATATCTTTTATTCAAGCAGATCATAGCCAAGGACGGTAGCTTAATGCATAGCGGCCAGCTTTTGATCTATTGGTTTATAGCTGTTGCTGTTCTATATCTTATTAGAATTTTTAGCATGAAGAAGTAGGTTGTTTTTGGCTTAGACCAAGTCCCATAACATCGAATCCCTCACCCAGGCTATATGACATCTTGCCTGGGGTTACTATAGTAAACTTGGAAGGAGATAAAATCTCCTTAGCATTACGCATGGATTTGGTGATAGTCGGACTGTCCGTATATTTGAACTCGAAAGCAGTTTTAACCCCATCTTTTACAATAAGCAGGTCTAGTTCACCGCCGGATGGAGTTGCCCAGAAATAACAATCTTCTGGATCGGCTTGCATCGATAGCACCACCTGCTCCAGCTCGAACCCCTCCCAAGAAGCACCTATCTTAGGGTGGCTCGTATAATTTGTGCTGCTGATACCTAAAAGACTATGCAATATGCCTGAATCTCTGATGTATATTTTAGGAGATTTGACTTGGCGTTTCTTAATATTTTCAAACCATGGTCTGAGCTTGCGTATCATGAAGGTTCCAGTCAGTATCTCCAGATATCTTCTGATAGTGGTGTCGGTAACACCAAGCGACCTGCCTATGTCGCTATAGTTCACAATCCCACCATGAAAATGGGCAAACATGATCCATAGGGACCGCATAAGCTCAGGGTTAATTCCGAGGCCAAATTGGAACAAATCACGCTCAAGGTAAGTTGTTATATATTGCTTGCGCCACTTGAGGCTAATCTCTTCGCTAGCTGCAAGAAAAGAACGTGGAAAGCCTCCTCTAAGCCATAAATTATATGGATCAGCAACCTCAGATAAAGAAAATGGGTGAAGATAGACATAGCTTATCCTACCAGCCAATGTTTCTGAAGATTGGTTAATCAAATCCCGCGATGCGCTACCCAAAATCAGAAATTTCTTATCGCTATTATCTACAAGCACGCGTAAGTACTGGAAAAGCTCTGGCACAAGCTGTATTTCATCTATGATGATAAGGCCGTTTAGGTTATCCAAACCCTTTTTGTTCGAGATTAGAAAGCTTCTTTGCTCCGGATCTTCAAGATCCAAAAAATGTACAGTTGTCTCGAGCTGGTTGCCATAGATCTTCG
>JAYUHP010000111.1:0-11916 GCA_043766875.1 Rickettsiaceae bacterium | reverse complement strand
TAGGGGATTTCATTGAAGATAAAAACGCTATATTACCAGTAGATGCTACCATCCACTCGAATCTTCGTGAGGTGACTACAAGGATTCTCTCAACGCTTACAGCACGTGAAGAAAGAGTGCTGCGCATGAGATTCGGAATTGGTATGTATACTGACCATACGCTTGAGGAAGTAGGGCATCAGTTCAATGTTACACGCGAAAGAATTAGGCAGATTGAAGGGAAAGCACTGCGTAAGCTTGCCCACCCTAGCCGCTCTCGTAAGTTGCGTACATTTTTGGGAAATAGCGCTCGCACAACTCAGAATCCAAATAATCCTAACAACTCGGCAGAATGACCTATGCGCTGCCCTTTTTGTTCGCACAAAGATACCGAGGTAAAGGATTCTAGAATTGTGGACGAAGGCGCGCAGGTGAGAAGACGCAGAGTATGTATCAAATGCAAGAACAGATTCACAACGGTAGAACGCATCCAGCTTAAAGAGCTGTTTGTCATTAAACGCTCTGGAGTTATCAAAAAATTCGACCGGGAAAAAATAGTCAAATCAATCAACACGGCTATTAGGAAGCGCCCCATAGCCGAGAAAAAAATTACTCAGATAGTCGATAATATCGTACATAAGATAGAGAATTATCATGACCGCGAAATACCAAGCCGTAAGATAGGGGAAATGATAATGGAGGAACTAGCTTCCGTTGATATGGTAGCCTATATCCGCTTTGCATCTGTTTACAAGGACTTCACATCCATTCAAGACTTCGCGAAGTTTATCGGCGGGATAAAGTAGGAAAAAGGTATTATACCAAATCCCAAATTAAATGATACTAGGCGCGAGGAGCGATGCCTATACTTACTAGGTAAGCCAACGAGCAACAACGTAGGATTAATTTGGGATTTGGTATCACCACCTAACCTCTGGCGGCAGTGACATAAGTATTGCCTCAGTATTTCCGCCGGTCATGAGACCAAATTTGGTGCCACGATCATAAAGCAGGTTAAACTCAACATATCTCCCGCGTTTTATCAGCTGCTGCTCTTTCTGCTCAACGCTCCAAGGAAGATCCATTTTACGTCTTACTATTTCTGGAACGGCTGCTAAAATAGCCCTGCCAACGTCTTGGGTAAATGCGAAATCAGAATCAAAATTATCGTTATTCAAATAGTCGTAGAAAATACCACCAATACCCCTAGGTTCGCTTCTATGAGGCAAGTAGAAATATTCGTCACATTCTTTCTTAAATTTCGGGTAATATTCTGGGTTATGCTTATCACAGGCTGATTTAAAATGGCCGTGGAATATGGAGGTTTCTTCGTCTTCTGGGAATGTTGGGGTCATGTCGCCTCCACCACCAAACCAAAAGCGAGTTGTCTCGATATATCGCGTGTTAAAATGGAATGCAGGAACAAGTGGCGACTTCATATGAGCAACCAACGATATGCCGGTTGCGTAGAAGTTTGGATTCTCTAAAGCGCCTGGAATTTCCTTCCGCATGACTTCGGTGAACTGGCCTTGAACAGTGGAGATATTTACCCCTACCTTCTCGAATAGATTGCCCCTCATGATGGACATTTCTCCCCCCCCACCGCCATCACGGCTCCATTCTTTGCGCTCAAACTTTCCTGGAGATAAATCATGCTTTGCAGCATAGTCATTTTCTATAGACTCATAGCTTTTGCAAATCTCATCCCTGAGATTTTTGAACCAATCACTAGCTAGTTTTTTCTGATCCATTTTCTTGCTCCACTAAAATATCTTCATATTCTCTTGCAAGGGCTTTTACGCCGTATACCCAAATGCAGCATATGATGATGAACATAACCATCAAAAATATCGCTATATCATCATATTTCGAATATGGGAAGATAGTGAAAGTCATGAATTGCATGAATGCTCCAATTGCTTTCCCTGCCTTGTTCCCAACAACATCTACAGCAGCCTTGCCCTTTGTCTTCATCTCATCGCTAAGAGGAATATAGGCCATCTCTTTTGTAGCATCAAATAGAGAATATTTGGCGCCTTTGCCCAGTACGTTCTGCAAACCCCCAATGAATACTATAATCATCAGTGATGAGACGGATGTAATGCTTGCAAAAATTATATCTAATTTATGCTGTAGTGATGAAAATATAAAAAAGCTTCCACCAGACATCAATACCATCAGAGGAGTTATAATAGCCCCCCAATACCATCCGTAGCGTCTTATGATTGTGCTGCCCAAAAATGCGCAGATCAAGGTGAATATCCCGGTCCAAAATAGTACATTGCCCATATATGCCATGAAGTCTGCCATGACTGGATATAATGTCCTGGCTTTGGACATCCAAAGCCCTTCTATCAAGTTGATCGAAGTTGCGTAACATATCATGAGAAGACAAATCAGACCCAGATATTTCGAGGTCAAAATCATCTTTGTGCTTTCACGAAGGCTCAAATTCAGCCTTTCTTTACTCTTAGAATGGAGTACTTTATCTTTCCTAATCACATTGACCACTATGAAGTGATGCAGAGCTAAGCAAACTGCACCAGATAGGGCAACGATGAGCATTAGCGACTTCATCGTAGTTTCTGTCTTATCAGGTACACCTGAAAAGAAGTCTTGTAGGAAATGATTCCCAGATGCGAAGTAAATTATCACCCCTCCAGAAATCAGTAAGTTAGCCTGACCAAACAAGCTGAAGAACGAATAAAAACGCGTAGCCTCTTCAGTCTTTGTGATTTTATTTGCTAGCTGCCAGTAAAGCAGTGAAAAAACTATTATAGGCCATAGCTCTCCCATGATGTAAAAGAGAACAAAGCTCCACTTACCCCAGATTACTATGAACCATTTAAGATGAGCCGCGTGCTTTATATAGTATTTCACAACGGCTGGATCGGGGTGGAAAGCTTCCCTCATAGGGAAAATCACGAAAGCAAATAAGAGGAAAAATGCCAGGAAAAATAAGACAATATACCTAAATGCCGCCTCAGAACTCATTCGATTGGACATTTTGGAATATATCACAACGAACAGGATACCGGCTGGCATCTCTCCCCAAAGCTTTATAAAGCTTATAACCTCAGGACCAACCATGGTCATAACAAGGCTGTCTTTGATCGCACGCACTATATTTTGGTTCAGCAATATGGTAAACATAAGCATCGCCATAGGCACAAATTTTATCAACTCCTTGGAACGTATAGGCCATACGATATGCCTAAAGGCGCTATTACGAAACTTGAAAAACCATGTGGAATTTTGTGGCTGTAGCATACCAATCCTTTAGAGTAGCAACACACTAGAGCATAATATGCCTTTTGTCAATGAACTTTAGGACTAGGTATGCTGTCTGGTAATATGTCAAAATCCTCTGCTATTTTGACTTTTCCTTTCCATGCTCCTGGCTCTCTTGGAGATGACTGAGACTTGTACTTTATAATATGTACCTGTTCCGCTAATTCTTTGTATTCATGAATCATTGATTTCATCTCTGTATCTCTATCCAGCTGCGTAGTTAAGTAATGCTTTATAGCATTACTTGGATAGTCTTCAACAGCTAGAGGAATCTTGCTAGAAATGTTGAATGCACTGATAATATCTACAGCTTCCTCCAGAGTATCAGCAACATTTTTACTAGTTTGTGATACGAAAGGGTGAGTCCCATTAGTCAAACTTTGCCCTAAAACATCCATTTTTAATGGACGATAATGACTATCCGTAGGAGCCCACGATACAACTGGTATAGCTTTAAAATTTGCAAAGGCCACTTCATACCCGACCCCTATACCACGCCTATTTCTCATATCTGCCAATACAACATCGCTAAGTAAAACTTGTAGAGTATCTCTACCGAACAGTGAAAGTTCGTCTGACAAATCATCTGATCTAGAAGCTGGATTCAAGAATACCACATTCAGAGCTTTTACTAAAAAAAGATCTTTCAAGATTTGTATATTTTGCTCCGTCCAACAATCAGTCTCATCTCTTTGATTATGACTTTTCTTAATACTACCTGATAAGTAAATAAATATATTTTTCATAATATTGCTTCGTATCACAGTTTATTCAAAATTATTTCAATCTTCACATCTGCTATTACCTCGGATACCTTATAGCCTCCAGAAGCCTGGCCGAAGTCAGCCAAAGTCTGCTCCTTTATGAAGGCCGCATATTGGCCTATGGCTTCTTCCAAATCTCCTGATGTTTTATATTCCAGGATAATATGATCAGCAACATTGAAGCCTGCATCTTTCCTGCCTTGCTGAATCATTCGGACGACATCCCTGGCGAGACCTTCCAGCTGCAAATCTCTGGATATATTCATATCCAAAATAATCACCCCATCATTGCTAGAAAGTGCTTTTGCACCCTCTTTGCCATGTGGTTCAAGCACGAAGCTATATTCATCTAGCTCAAGAGCTTCACCTGCAATGATTAGATTTTCTCCTTTCCTTTCCCACCCGCCGTTTTTGCTGGCAACGATTATATCCTTCATCTTCTGCGGCAATCTTTTGCCAAGAACTGGGAAGTTGATAGTAAGCTTCAGGTCAGCATATTTTGCCAAATCTTCACCATAAGTTACTAATTTTACATTTAATTCATCCTTAATAAGCTCCTCGAATCTATTCATATTGCCCTTATCGCTCATGACGATTGTAATATTGGAGAGTGGCTGCCTAACCCTAATATTCTCAGCATTGCGCACGAAGAGCCCAGCCTGACAAACCTCCAGCACCTTATCCATGTCCAGAACAAGCTGCTTATCTACCGTTATATCTAAGCAAGGATAATCCTGCAAATGCACGCTTGCTTCCGATGAATGTAGCCCTTGGTATATGGCCTCAGATATCAGAGGAAGTAGAGGCGCAATTGCTTTGCACATATGTTCCAAACAAGTAAACAATGTATTATAGGCAGATTGTTTATCTGGAGACTTTTCGCTAGCCCAGAATCGCTGGCGTGAACGCCTAATAAACCAGTTATTCAGCACCTCAAAGAATGAGCCAATATAGCTATAAGCGACCTGGCTATCAAACTCATTCAACGATTTTTCTATGCCTTCTACAGCCACCTTAAGCTTGGCTAGAATATATTGATCTAGTAAATTATCTGACTTGTAACTAACCTCACCGCGAATCATATCGGCATTAGCATACATGGTATAAAAATGATATGCGCTCCAAATTGGTTTGATGTAAAGGCGCAAGTTATCAAAGACCATTTTTCCTTCCTTGTCGATCAATAACTCCTGACCTTTTACAACGGTTGAGGAAAGCATTGTATAGCGCAGAGCATCTGAGCCATATTTCTCAAATAGCTCCATAGGATCTGCATAATTATTAAGCCTCTTAGACAGCTTTTGACCAGTTGCATCAAGGATCACCCCATGGCATATGCAATTCAAAAAAGGCGGCCTGTCAAAAAGCGCAGTAGAAAGAACCATTAATGTATAAAACCATGCCCTGGTTTGCGCAGCATATTCCACAATGAAATCAGCCGGAAAATTGGACTCAAACCAGTCTTTATTTTCGAATGGATAATGCACCTGCCCATATGGCATGGAGCCACTTTCGAACCAGCAGTCAAATACATCCTCCACGCGTCTCATCATAGATTTGCCTGATGGATCATCTGGATTTGGCCTGACCAAATTATCAATATAGGGCCTGTGCAAATCAGTAATCTTCACATTAAAATCATGCTCTAGCTCTTCTATAGAGCCATATACATCGATGCGTGGATAAGCAGGATCGTCTGACCGCCAAATTGGTATTGGCGTGCCCCAAAAGCGGTTGCGGCTTATTGACCAATCCCTAGCATTCTCCAACCATTTGCCGAAAAGCCCATTCTTCACATTGCCTGGAATCCAGTTGATCTCCTGGTTCAGCTCAACCATTCTATCCTTGAAAGCCGTTACTTTCACATACCATGAAGGCACGGCTTTATAGATCAGCGGCGTATCAGTTCTCCAGCAATGTGGGTAATTGTGCAAATATTGCTCAGTTTTAAGCCATAGACCTTTTTCTTTGAGCTTTATGATAATTGGATCATTAGCATCAAATACTTGCAGTCCGGCAAAATCTGGAACCTCTTTAGTGAATTTTCCAGAATTATCCACAGGGCAAACCAGCTCTATATTATTTGCCGCGCAAATTATCTGATCATCCTCACCAAAGCCAGGCGCCATATGCACAACGCCCGTACCATCTCCTTCGGTTACAAAATCTCCGACCAAAATTTTGAAGGAATTTTTATGCCCTTCGAAATAATCGAATAAAGGCTCATAAGAAAGACCTTCTAGCTCTTTGCCTTTTACTGTCTGCATAGCAGCATCTGGCTCTATCACTAGTTCCTTCGCATATTTATTAAGCGCAAATTTCGCAATTATATAGCAAATATCATCTTTCAAAACATAGGCATATTCTATATCTGGAGCCAGCGCCAAAGCCAAGTTTGATGGAAGAGTCCAAGGAGTTGTTGTCCAGGCAAGGATCCTATATTCCTTGGCTTTTGGAGCTAGAGGCGGCGCTTCTTTCAGCCTAAATCCAATAGTTACAGCCTTATCTGCTCGCTCACGATAAGCATTGTCCAGCCTCGTTTCAAAATTAGACAGCGGAGTCTCACAAGCCCATGAATAAGGCATCACCCTCATAGATTCATAAACATAGCCTTTTTTATATAATTCCTTAAAAGCCCATAAAACTGACTCCATGAAATTCTTATCCATGGTCTTATATGAATTTTCAAAATCTACCCAACGCGCCTGGCGAGTTACATATTTCTCCCACTCTCCCGTATATTTCATTACAGAAGTCTCGCAATGAGCATTAAACTTATCAATGCCATATTGCATAATTGCATTACGACCAGAAAAGCCAAGCTCCTTCTCAGCGCCCATTTCAGCGGGAAGCCCATGGCAATCCCATCCAAAGCGGCGCTCTACTTTTTTGCCTCGCATGGTTTGATATCTGGCATATGTGTCTTTAATAAAACCAGTCAACAAATGCCCATAATGCGGCAAGCCGTTGGCAAAAGGAGGACCATCGTAGAAAACAAAATTTTTAGCCCCATCGCGAATCTCGATCGACTTATGGAAACTGTCATTTTTCTTCCAATATTCCAAAACTCCCTTTTCTACATCAGAAAAGTTAGGATTGGCACTTACTTCTTTGTATAATTTTTCTTTCATAATATACTCTTAATCATTCACGAAAACAGGCGTAGTATAGGGATATCTTCCAATTTTGGCAATTTAAGATATTTTTTAAATCCTGCAATCTTTACAATTTTGTCCAAAGAGTCTTTGATAAACTGGTCAATATCTTCTCCATTATCTGACAAATAATGACGCATAGCAGCTGTAATCGCCCCAGAGAGCAGCAACCTCTTGCTGTAATAATTCATATCCGTTGACTTATCGCCAATAGCTTTCCATATAATATCGCTCGTCTGCCAAGCAACCTTCGGCAGCTTTGCTATATTATGAGGCTGTAGATAAAATTCTTTGAGATGCAGAAGCATTTCCTTCCCGCCAGAAATATGCTTTATTCTGTGTTTTAGCAATTCTGCAATCCGCGATCGCACTCCTCCTTCCTGCAAAAGAGCAGCTAGCATAAGTTCATCTTCCATCATTTCAAAATAAGCCACAGCGTCAGATAGGTTAGGAAATAAAGTTCCCCAATATTCCTCTTTCTCACCTGTTGCTTTAGAACCCTCCCTCAAAGCATGCTCACTCCACCCATGTTCTAACACGAAAGGAATTGCTGCTTTTATAAAAATTTCTCTTTGTTTGTTTATTGTATTCATAATAAATATCTCCTTGGTGTTTTATGATGTCATGCCCGTGAAAACGGGAATCCAGTTATCGTCACCCCGGAAATTGCATAGCAATTATCCGGGGCCTATAACCACCACCGCTGAGGATTATCTCAAATGCTAAGGTTATGGGTCCCGGATATTTTTCTTCGAAAAATTCCGGGATGACGGCGTTTTTTAGTCCTGGATCCCGGCCGTAGCTAGGATGACACCGAATCTGTTAGGCAGTATAACACATCCGAAAAATCTCATTAAGGGGTTGTAGCGAAAAAAATGAAAATATTTTTGATCTCATTCTCTCGGCACCTCATCGACCCCTCCTGGATTCCAAGGGTGGCACTTGAGAATTCGGCGCAATGCCAAATAGCTTCCTTTGACCGCCCCATATAATTTTATCGCGTCTGATGCATATTTAGAACAGCTAGGCATAAATCTGCAATTCTTACCTAAGAAAGGGGATATGAATAGCTGGTAGAATCTGATCAAAAGTAAAAAAAAGCTAGCAAATATGTCATTTATCATGAGAATCTCCTAAAAATATAGTGTAATTAGTCCATATGTTACGATGTAGTGGATAATCTTTTGTAAAAAACATTAAAATTAGTTGTCCTAAGTAAGAATTAGTTTTACAATGAAGTTAAGATCGCGTTATTAAGTTAACTCAATATTAATTGGATGTAATAGATTATCATGTTATCCAAATCGTTAGAGTCTACTCTGAACAAAGCATTGGCGATAGCAAATAATTATACGCATGAATATGCTACATTTGAACATTTGTTGCTGGCGCTTTTAGAAGATGTTGAGGCATGTAAAGTATTCCAGAAATACAGCATCAACCTCATGAGCATCTATAACCAGCTAGACCATTACTTGGCTCATGAACTAAAATCGTTAGTAAATGAACATACCAAAGAAGCAAAGCCCACCGCAGGCTTCCAGAGAGTCTTGCACAGGGCTGCAATTCATGGCCATGCAACCGGCTATGGTTATATAACAGGGGCGCATATATTGGCTGAATTATTCTTCGAAGCTAATACTTATGCTGTCACTTGCTTAAAAGAACATAGCTTGACTAGAACTGACGTAATCAATCATCTTACACAACATTCCTACAGCTTTGAGGACATAAGCGCCTCAAGCGTTAAAAAATTCGACGATATGCTGGAGAAGCGGAAAGAGACTCCTACACCTGGAATTCAGATAAAGCAAGATGCTCCAAAGCTTTTGGATAGCAGTAAGCAGCAACAATCTTTGGGTGGAAATATATTAGGATCTCACTGTATCAACTTAAATGATCAAGCTACACTTGGCGATATTGATAATCTCATAGGTAGAAGAGTAGAGATACAGCGTACAATAGAAATTCTATGCCGCAGACAAAAGAATAACGTAATTTTGGTGGGGGAGCCAGGTGTTGGTAAAACTGCGATAGCTGAAGGCCTCGCGCTTAGAATAGTTAAGCAAGATGTGCCTGCTGTCCTTAAAGATGCCGTAATTTATGCGCTGGATATAGGCAGCCTCGTATCAGGTACTCGTTATAGAGGTGACTTTGAAGAACGTATTAGAGCTATTATTAACGAATTAAAGAATAAACCATATGCAATATTATTCATCGATGAAATCCACAATATTATTGGAGCTGGATCTACTACTACAGGCTCACTTGATGCTAGCAATCTTCTAAAGCCCGCGCTTGCCAGAGGTGATATCAAATGTATCGGAGCTACTACTTTCAAAGAGTTCCACAAACATTTTGAAAAAGATGCAGCACTGGTCAGAAGATTTCAAAAAATTGTTGTCAAGGCTCCTAGTGCGGCGGAAACAATTGATATCCTAAAAGGCCTTAGAGAATATTACGAGAAACATCATGATGTAACTTACGACGATGCTGCTCTAACCGCAGCTGTATCACTATCTGAACGTTATATCACGGATCGCTTTCTGCCTGACAAAGCGATAGATTTGTTGGATGAAGCTGGATCCAGAAAAAAAATAGACATTACCAACAATAAGAACGTTACAGAAAAAGATATAGAGCTTATTGTTGCAGATATTGCCCATATTCCTTGCTTGGTAATTGCCACCGATGAAGCTACTAAATTGCAGCAGTTAGAGAAGAATCTAAAGTCCGTAATTTTTGGGCAAGATCATGCTATAGAAACCTTATGCTCAAGCATTAAGATGTCAAAAGCAGGACTCAGACGCGCTGGCAAACCTACGGGCTGCTATTTATTCGCAGGACCCACAGGTATTGGTAAAACAGAACTGGCTAAGCAATTGGCTCTATCTTGCAATATGCAGCTAGTTAGATTTGATATGTCTGAATATTCAGAATCCCATACTGTATCAAGATTGATCGGCACTCCGCCTGGATATGTAGGATTTGACCAAGGAGGATTGCTGACAGAAGAGGTAGACAAAAACCCTTATTCAGTAGTGCTTCTGGATGAAATCGAAAAAGCCAGCCCAGATATTTTCAACCTGCTTCTGCAGGTGATGGACCATGGGAAGCTAACGGATTCTACTGGTAAAACAGTCAATTTCGCTCATACTATTGTTATTATGACCACCAATTCTGGGGCAGCTCAAATGAGCAGGTCTTCCATTGGATTTGGCAAGTCGGATCATGATGACATGTCGGCTGTACGAGGGGTTATAGAACAAGCTTTCAGCCCTGAATTTCGCGGTAGGCTAGATGAAATGATATTGTTCAACCCAATCAGTGACAAAGAAATCAGGAAAATTGTTGATAAAAACCTGAATGAGCTATCTGCCCAACTAGCAGACAAGAAAGTATTTATAAGGATTGATCAATCTGTAAGGAAATACCTTGCACAACAATGCACCGACTCATCCAAAGGCGCCAGAGTACTCGAGCGTATCATAGACACATGGGTGAAACAGAAAATAGCCGACGCTGTACTTTTCGGCGAGTTAAGAAACGGCGGCGAGGTTTATTTAAGCTTCCTGAACGGCGAAATCAAGTTCAGATTCAATGAGAGCAGCAGCATCGTTGCAAACTGCGTTGGGGTTTAGGATGACGGTGTTTTTTAGTCCTAGATTTTCGCCTCCGCGGGAATAACAACATCTTCCAAAGAATATCTTTTATTTTTTTGCTCAAAGCGATTCAAGGCAATAAAATATTCTTCCTTTTCTTCTAAAAATCCTTCTATAGCCTTTCTAACGAGATAGCTTTTTTTCTGTCACTAAGCTTGACCAAATTCTCTAGCCTTGTATTTAGCTCTTCTGGCACTTTTGCTGTAACGGTACGCATAGTATACCTTATATAATTAAGTATACTGTTATAGTATAAGGTATACCTTTAAAAGGGCATTGTTAGGTAAATATAGACATTACTAAGAAGATATATTATAATTATTTCTGCAACTATTATGGAGAATAATTATGGCTATATGTAAATATTGCGGTTTGTGCAATGTTGTAATGAATGGGATTGTGTTAGGTAAGCAACGTTATAAATGTAAGGATTGTTATAGAAGTTTTAGAGAAGGCGACAAGAGACAGAAATATGATTTTTCTAAGCAGCTAAAGGTTTTGAAGTGGTATTTAGAGGGTGCTGGCATTAGGTCTATATCTAGGATGGAAGAGGTATCTCCGCCAGTTATAATAGATTGGATAAGAAATTATTCTAGCATTATTAAGGATAAGCTAAGTAGCGTTGAATTACCCGCTGAAGCTAAGAACATACAGATAATAGAGCTAGATGAGCTTTTTAGTTATTGTAAAAAAAAAGTAAATCCATCTATGTATGGCTTGCTGTGGACAGAGTCAGGAATAAAGTTGTTGATTTCGAAGTAAGCGTCAATAGGGACTTTGAACCATATTTTTATTTAGCGAGAAGAATTGAGTCAAAATACCATGTAGAGATATCATGTTCTGATCAATATAATGTATATGGTAAATATAGGCTTGGAAATAAGCATTATTTTACAAAGAAAGAAACTGCTCTGGTTGAATCTTTTAATTCTCTCATCAGGCATTATCTTGCTAGATTCAATCGCAGAACTAAACGATACTCTAAGGCTTTCGATATGATCTATAACTCTATATTGCTACTCTTCAATAAAGATCTATTGCTATCTATATTTACCTAACAATGCC
>JAYUHP010000110.1:0-4536 GCA_043766875.1 Rickettsiaceae bacterium | reverse complement strand
CTGCTTAAGTCTGATCTAGCCCTTATAGAGACCCATTCTTCAGGCAGATTAATCTCTCGTTTTTCTAACGATATTTCTTTGATGAGGGGTGCAGTTTCGAATTTGCTTGTTGGCTTTGCAAAGCATTTCCTGTCTGTAGCCGTTCTTTTGGGTATGATGGTTATGCTTGAGCCTAAGATGTTTCTGATATGTTTTGGGGTCTTTCCAATAGCGATATATCCAATACAAATCCTTGGACGTAGAATGAGGAAAATTGCCTATCTTGCTCAGGAAGAGCTGGGGCATTATACAGCAAAGCTTGATGAAACCTTCCATTCAGTCAAGGTTGTCAAATCCTATATGGCTGAAAGTTATGAGGTTTCTATTGCCTGTAAAACTACAGAAAAGATCTTTAATCTCTATAAGAAAGCCGCAAAGTTAGATGCTCTAACATCCCCTGTAATGGAGGCTTTAAGCGGCATAGCAATAGCTTTGATTATCTGGTATGGTGGTGTGGCTATCATGGCTGGAGAAACCACTCCAGGAGCTTTATTCGCTTTTCTAACTGCCTTTATTTCTGCCTATAGGCCATATAAAAGCTTAGTGGCTCTCAATGTCAACTTGCAAGAGGGATTTGCAGCATCTAAACGTTTATTCCAGATTCTGGATGTAGAGCCAACTGTAAAAGATCTGCCTGGTGCAAAAGATGTCAAATTTTCCAGTCCTGTAATATCCCTAAGCAATGTGTCTTTAAAATTTGCTGATAAGATAGCTTTGCATGATGTTAGCTTCTCAATAAAGCCCAATACTACTGTGGCTATTGTTGGCAAGTCTGGCAGTGGCAAAACCTCACTAGCTAATCTTCTGGTCAGATTTTATGACGCTACTGCGGGGGAAATAGAGATTGGTAATCATGAGGTTAGGTCTATGACGCTTGCTTCATTGCGCAGTCAAATAGCGCTCGTAACCCAAGATACGATGTTATTTGATGCTACAATTGCAGAGAATATTGCATATGGAAATTCCAAAGCATCTCATAAAGATATTGTGGAAGCAGCTCGCAGAGCCCATGCTGATGAGTTTATAGACATATTACCTCAAGGATATGAAACTATGATAGGGCATCAAGGAGCAACTCTTTCTGGTGGGCAGAGGCAGCGTTTATCCATTGCGAGAGCTTTCTTAAAAAATGCTCCAATCCTGATTTTGGACGAAGCTACAAGCGCTTTGGACTCTCATTCTGAATTTGCCATTGAGGATTCTCTGAAACAGTTGCGTAAACACCGCACTACAATAATTATTACTCATAAGCTGGCCAATATTGTAGAGGCTGATAACATAATAGTTATGAAGCGAGGAGCTATAGTTGAAACAGGCTCTCATAAGGAACTTATGCAGAAAGGCGGCGAATATCATAATTTATATAATAAAGAGTTTGAGAATTCTTGACTTTATAGTGTATGATCGCCATTATTATCACTTATAATTTAACATTTAAGGACAAAACATGACACAAGAAAGTACACAAGCCACTACTGCATCGACCCTCCCACAAGCGCCAGAGCAAATCCAAAGCACATGGACAAGCTTCGTGCCGATGATATTAATCTTCGTGGTATTTTACTTTCTACTTATTAGACCACAAGAAAAGAAGCGCAAAAGCCAAGAGCAACTTATTTCCACTGTAAAGCCAGGGGAAGATGTTCTTACTCATAGCGGTATTTATGGTAAGGTTTCCAGCGTAAATGAGAATGATGGAACTATTACTGTAGAGGTTGCTAAGGGTGTGGAAATGAAATTTCTAAAGACGGCAGTTGCTGATATTATCAGCAGGAAGAAAGCAATTATTTCAACTCCTGCACCTGTTGCAGCCAAGATTGAGAAGGCAAAAGTTTCTGCTCCTGTAGTTAAAGCCAAACCTGCAGCTTTAGCGGTGAAAAAACCTAAGCCTGTAGTTAAAGTCAAGTCCAATGCAAAAAAACCTATTAAAAAGGCAAAATAGGTGCGTGATATTTCTTATTGGCGCGTAACACTTACAATTATAGTCACTTTTTTTGCAGCCCTGTTCGCTGTGCCAAATTTTATGACTGTAGAAACATCCTTCCTTCCCAACAAATCGGTCAATCTAGGGCTAGATTTGCGGGGAGGGTCGCATCTTTTGCTTGATGTTGATTTGGATCATTACCTGAAAGACCAATATGAAATGCTTACGGATAACCTTCGGAAAGAACTTCGCGAACATAAGGTAGGTTATCGCAACCTGAGGAGCCTAACCAACCAAGTACAGCTGGAATTAAGAAGTCCCGAGGATCTTGATCTTCTCAAAAAAACAATCAAGGATTTTGATAGAAATATTTGGATTCAAGAAAAAGACTCCAAAATAAATTTGAGATTTAACGAAGATAGAATCTCCGAGATGGAGTTAAATGCTATAGAGCAGTCTATAGAGATAGTCAGAATGCGAGTTGACCCCACTGGCACAACAGAGCCAACGATACAAAGGCAAGGTGATAAGCAAATTCTACTCCAAGTGCCAGGGGCAGATAATCCTCAAGAACTCAAAAATATGCTTGGTAAGACTGCTAAGCTTACATTCCATGTTGTAAATGATGAAGCAAGCGTGGAAGAAGCATTAAAAGGTCATGTACCGGCTGATAGCTTGCTATTATATGGTGAGCATGAAAATGGCCAGCAATATCCAGTCATAATAAAGAAAAAGGCAGCCGTAAGTGGTGATTTGCTTAGTGATGCTAGAGCTTCGTTCAACCAGAATTCTCAGCCTGGGGTGTCAATATCATTTAATAGCCTTGGTGGTAAATTATTTGGAACACTTACTAAGGAAAATCAGGGCCGTAGAATAGCTATAGTACTTGATAATAAGGTTTTAAGCGCTGCCGTTGTGAATGAGCCAATCCTTGGTGGTAACGCGATTATCACAGGCAATTTTACTGTAGAGTCTGCAAATGAACTAGCTTTGCTACTTCAAGCTGGTGCTCTTCCTGCTCCGCTTAAAATTATTGAAGAGCGTACTATTGGCCCTAATTTGGGAGCGGATTCAATAGAATCCGGCACAAAAGCTGGGATAGTAGGTTTTAGCATGGTCGTTATATTCATGCTATGGTCTTACGGGATTATGGGAATTTTTGCGAATATTGCTCTGTCTCTGGCACTTCTATATATACTTGCTATGCTGTCGATGTTTCAAGCAACACTGACTCTGCCAGGCATTGCTGCTATAATTCTTACAATTGGAATGGCTGTTGATGCTAATATCCTTATTTATGAGCGTATTAGAGAGGAGCTGCACAAAGGAGCGTCAAATTTATTTGCAGTTAAGCAAGGCTTTGAAGCAGCTTTTTCCACGATCTTTGACTCAAATGTTACCACCTTAATCGCAGCCTTTTTGCTTTATATATTTGGGGCAGGGGCTGTGAAAGGCTTTGCTGTCAGTCTAACAATTGGCATTATCGCATCAATGTTTACAGCAATCACAGTGACTAAGCTGATGATTGACCTCTGGATCAAGTTCTTCACGCCCACGAGATTGGGCTTAGAGTAATATTTACTCATATCACAAATTATTAATAACTTAACTATTTTGCCACAGTAGTAATTTATTTTACTATTATTTAGATAGTTAACATTGAATAACAACCTTAATTAATGTTAGCATTAGACTTACATGTGTAGTGATTATACTCGAATCTATTTGAGAATAATCAATATACATATACAAGTATTAACCTAAATACGGAGAGAATATTATGGCAGATAAAGCAATACGACGCAAAGTTACTAGGGTGGAGACCAAATCAACCACCGCAACAGTTGTAACAGCAACAGTACCTGCAGCAACAGCAGCACCGGCAGCTACAGTGTCAGCAGCAACATCGGTAGCAGGAGCGCTACATAGAGCAGAGGAAGCAGTGTTACATGGTGCAGTAGCAGTGCTAAAAGAAGTGGCTGAGGTTGCAGAAAAGCTAGCACAACCTGTCCTAGCAGCCTTTGAGAAAACTGCTGAGACAATGGCATCACAAGTAGGTGCTGCAGCAGCAAATGCAGTAACAGCAGAAGGTGCAAAGTTAGATGCAACTATAGTAGCAGACCTGCTTACTCCACCAGAGGAAGCAGCGACCATTGCTTCAGCTCCAGTAGCAACTTCTAGAGATTTAGATTTGAGTACTATGGATCTTGGTGGTGATGGTAGTGCGGCTGCGGCTGATTCAGTGTCGGCAGATGGAGGAAGTAATTTCTCTAGAGGTAAATTTGTGTCAGTTTATGATAGGAAAGGTAACCCAGTTATCGACAAAAAGACAGGACAAAAAGTAATGGTGCCTGCCCCAGTGGATGATGAATCTGATAGTGAGCAAGCTCCATCTATGACAGATTTCTCAGCTACAGATCCAGCAGCTCAGCAAGCAGCGGCAGAAGCAGCAGCTCAATTAGCGGCTCAACAAGGGGAGATACAAGCAAAAATAGATGCTGTAAGTGTAAGGTTAACAAAATCACAAAAAGCACTGAGTGCCTTTGACGACAACGATCAGGACGAAGATGTAG
>JAYUHP010000109.1:0-1638 GCA_043766875.1 Rickettsiaceae bacterium | reverse complement strand
GTAAAGAATATCAGGGACTATGCCCTGGGTGGAAGAAATTTTAGTACTGGGACGCTGGTCGCTACCATTATGGCCTCATGGGTTGGAGGAGATGAGCTGTTCGTTGACCTACAAGCCGTTTACACAACGGGACTGCATTTTATCGTTGCATGTACTGGTCAGGCTGTAGGCTTATTACTTATTGCATATATATTGATACCTAGAATGGGTGAGTTTTTGGGAAATATTTCTGTAGCAGAAGCTATGGGCAACTTGTACGGAAAACGGATAAGGCTAATTTCTGCTCTCACAGGTGGTATTGTTGCTGCTGGATTCATGGCAGTTCAATTTAAGGTCTTTGGAGATATATTTAAGCAGTATATGGGGATTTCTGACAAATATACGATCTTTGTAGCTGGATCCATAGTTGTTATGTATTCAGCGTTTGGTGGGATGAGGTCTGTCGCATTTACTGATGTAATCCAATTCTTCACATTCGGGGTGCTAATTCCTGTTCTCAGTGTAGTGCTTTGGAATGAATATGTGAGTATTAATGGGTTTAGTTTTGAATATGCGACACACAGCAAATTATTTGACTATAAAGAGTTTATTGGATTAGATAATCCTAAATTCTGGTCTTTAATGTTCTTATTCACAGTCTTTCTAACGCCAGGGTTTCATCCATCGTTATTTCAAAAAATCACTATGGGTAAGGATGTTGCCCAGGTTAAAAAAGCATTTATAATAGCGGCTATATTATTACTGCTGATTCTGATGGGTATATGTTGGATTGGATTCTTACTCTTCAATATTAATCCGGACCTACCATCAGAAAGTCTAGTGCATTACCTGATAGGAAGCTATGCTCATCCAGGTCTTAAGGGTTTTATCCTGGTCGGCATAGTTGCTATGTGTATGTCCAATGCGGATACCAATCTTAACTCCGCTTCAGTAATTTTAACGCATGATTTTTTCAGCCCTTTAGGTATAAAGTTTAGAAGTGAGTTATTCCTATCTAAAGTAATAGCCATTACACTGGGTGGTGGAGCTATGTTTCTAGCAACACTTGAGTATGATTTGCTGTCCCTAATATTTCTTGTCTTTACCTTCAATGTACCTATAGTCGTCCCTCCGTTGGTATTGGCAATTCTAGGATTTAGAAGTACTGAAAAATCTGTGTTGATAGGGACAGCAGTGGGATTTGCTAGTATATTTCTTTGGGCATTCCTTACGCACTCTCATTTAGAGAGTAGCATGATTCCAGCAATGATTGCTAACACAGTAGCGCTGATGAGCAGCCATTATCTTCTAAAACAACCAGGTGGTTGGGTTGGTATAAAAGACAACAGATATCTTACTCAAGCAAGGCTTGAACGCAAACGTAAGTGGGCTAGTTTCATTGCTTCAGTTAAGAGCTTTAACTTTATAGCTTGCTGTAAAAGCAATGCTCCAAAAGATGAATTAACATATACAGCATTCGGCATTTTTTCCCTAATATCTACTGTCTGCACTATGTATTCTACCTCTAATACAGCAATTGTGGATAAGAATGTGCTGTTGTTTTTCTATGAAACTATGCTTATCATTTCTATATCTTTTATAACTCAACCCATTTGGCCACAAGCCCTTAGGAAAGAGACTCCAGTTCAGATAGTCTGG
>JAYUHP010000108.1:0-4598 GCA_043766875.1 Rickettsiaceae bacterium | reverse complement strand
AAAAGTTGTTGCTGAATTTATAGTAAATCTAAAAAACAACACTATTGCTAAAATATGTGACTATGGGTATATGATCAGTTAGCAATAGGAAATGGTATAAGTCCCAAGCATTTTTGAGCTTGCCTAAAAAATTTGGATCCTTAGATCCCATCCAAGAAATTTCATCAAAAAGAATAACGGCAGCTCCTTGACGAGTCTGATTTGCAAGTCTTAAAAACAAGTCATTCCAATCATCATCCTTGAAAGCTGGTTCTCCTACTATTTTCCCCAGTTGCCATCCAAATTCATGCATCTGATCAAGTTTGGTGGTGTTCTCTGTCGGAGGAATCCCAGATAGGCTATAAAATTTAAAACTTTTACCAAATTCTGCCACAAGCCTACTTTTGCCAATCCTTCTTCTACCCTTTATAACAACAAGGCTGGCGCTGTCTTTTTTTCGCAAGCCACGAAGCTGCTGTAATTCTTTTTTTCTACCTATAAATTTACTCATTATAAAGAATATCTCGTACTTAATTATGCATGTTTATATTATATACTCTTATCACCAAAATAGCAAATGACGATTTGGTGATAGAAGTTGCTTGTATATTTTTATCACCAAAATGACAAATGACGATTTGGTGATAGCTTTCTATCCCCAGCTACACCTCTCTAACCCTTACATTGGCTGTTTTTTGTACCTTGTTTTTCATATAGCATAAGAACTGGCTTATTGAGTCAACTATATCATCATGCTTGGCATGAGGAAATGTTGTAAGCTCAGATATTACCTCTGTAAGCCAAGGGGCGCTATGTGGTAATTTTACAACGGCGGATTGAAAACATGCGGTCGCGCGCGCGAAGCGGGTAATTTTGTCTATTTTCTGCTTAACAGCAATTAAGTGCGGTAACCCTTCTGATCGTAAGTCCTGTATTATCGACTGACCACTAGCGTGATCCTCTATCAAAATAAACTTAGGCTTAAGTCGATTTGAGAGGCGTATTACATTTGATTTCAACTCAGGATAAGAAAGCTTACCTCTTCGAACATGAATCAAATAATATGAGTCATCCACAATACCCCAAGTGGTGCAAACGCTATAATCGCTTTCCTCTGAGGTTTTTATAGCTGTATCCCAGCTTTGGGCAACATAATCTAGTTCATCCAGTTCATCGTAAAAGCTTATATCACCGATATTTAGAATGGCCGTTTCCTCCATTATTGGCTCTTGCATATATTGAGCTACAAAATTATTAGATCCCATTTCCTGCATTATGGTCGCCATCATATCCGAACTCCATCGCTTAGAGTGCAACATCTCACTCTCATTCCGTTCATAAGTTCTACCCATTATCTCATATTTTGTTGGCTCAGATGCATATATAGGGATCTTCAATATATGCCATAGATCTGGCTCCCTAAGCAAATGGCCTGTCAGATCCTCGGCATGTAAGCGCTGCATAACAAGTACTATAGAGCCTTTTTTCTTATTATCTAACCTGGTTGAAAATGTCTGTTCAAACCATTCTATTACCCTATTTCGCCATTTAGTAGAGCGAATGTGACTAGGGTTATGAGGATCGTCTATAATCAGCACATCTCCTCCTTCACCAGTAATCATTGCCCCAACGGAAGTAGCCATGCGAAACCCATGCTTGGTTGTTAAATATTTTGCTTTTAAGTTATGTTTATGGCTTAAAATGGTATCTGGAAACAGTTCTCTATACCAATCTGAAAGCATAACTGCTTTACAATCCAGAGAATGCTTTACACTGAGTGATTTCGCGAAGCTCGCCACTATTATCCTTTTTGTTGGATCATGCCCCAGTATCCAAGCAGGCCAGGCAACAGTGACACATATCGATTTTAAACTTCTTGGGGGAAGATTGATAATCAGTCTATTTATCTCCCCCTTTTCTGCAGCAGTTAAATAGTCCGCCATCAAATCAATATGCCAGTTATGTTCATAATCTGTGCCTGGATTTATTGTGGCGAATACTTTACCTATAAAGCTTGCAAGATCAGTCTTCAAAGCTGCTTTAAGCATGGTGGTTTCATCATTAGTCATTTTTGCTCTCCTTTTGTTGTTGGTCATTAGCAATCGTCACCCATGGTAAATTGCGTTATGTACCTCATCCCGGAATTTTTCAAAGAAAAATATCCGGGACCCATAACCTTATCATTTGAGATTAGCCTCAGCTGCCGTGGTTATAGGCCCCGGATAATTGCTACGCAATTTCCGGGGTGACGATGTGTGGTAATTCCGCAATGACGATGAGTATAACCACCCAAAAAATCTCATTAAGGGGTTGTGGGTAAAAAAATGAAAATATTTTTATTGCAATTTTCTAAAATTTAAAAAATAATGAAATTTGTAAATAATTAGAATTTTGTAGAAATAATGCAATTAGCAATAAGAAGTTATATTGATGATAGTGGGAAACTTGTAATTCCTATAAAATTGAGAAGACAATTAAATCTTAAGCCCAGAGATAAGGTCTCCATTGCCTGTAGTGGTAATAAGCTAACCGTTACCAGTTTTCAGTCAAATATAGAAGAAGCCAGAAATATCTTAGCCAAATATGGAGATAAAGACTTGCTTGGCGATCTCAAATCTATGAGAAAAGAAGAGTTTGAAAAAGAGGAATATGTCAAAAGCACAAAAAATTCTCTTTGATTCTTCAGCAGTACTTGCAATCTTAAAAAAAGAGCCTGGCTATAAGATTTTGGAAGAAATCGCCGCTAGCTCTGTGATGTCTACGGTAAATTTTGGAGAAGTAGTCACTGTGCTGGCCAGATGGGGTATTTCCAAAGATGATATTGAAAAAATTGTCACAAATTTGATTCCTGAAACTGTGAAATTGTCCGAAGAAATAGCCATGCTTGCAGGAATGTTGGTGATAGATGCACATAAATTAAGCCTATCCTTTGGTGATAGGGCCTGCATCGCAACTGCTATAGTCAACAATATGGTAGTTTATACCACAGATAACGCTTGGGGTAAGTTAGAAATAGACGGACTTGAAATAGTGTTAATAAGGTAATGAAAATATTTTTTATGGAGCGACAGGTTAATTTATGTTATATTACTCAGGAACATTAAATAGAATTATGGTATGAATGACAAGCCGCTAATTTCTTTTGATTATGCTATTAAATACCTGCTTAGGGACAAGGGAGATTACTCAATAGTTGAGGGCTTTATCTCCGCGCTTCTTAAAACCAAGGGCTATAAAGATGTTAAGATAGTAGCTTTGCTCGAAAGCGAGAGTAACAAAGAAGACAGTAAAAGCAAAAGAAGCCTAGCTGATGTGATTGTTGAGGATCAAGATCACAATAAATATATTGTTGAAATCGAACGAAATGTTAAGGATTCGTTTATCCATAAAGCTTGCTTTAATACTTCAAGGCTTATTGTAGATAATTTAGCTGAGAGGCAGGATTATACCCAAATAGCAAAAATATTTCATATTTCTTTGCTTTATTTTCCTATAGGTAAAGGGGCTATTTATCATGGAAAGACTATTATTCATGAAATAGAAAGCAATGAAAGGCTAACTGTACATATAGAAAATAAAGAGACCAATGAAGTTTTTGATGCGACTGACATTTTGCCGGAATATTTCTTCATATCAGTGCCACTTTTTAACGATAGGTTAGAGAAAGAAATGGATGACTGGCTATATGTAATGAAATACGATAATATCCCAGATAAATTTCATTCACCTTACATGAAGCAAGTTGCAGATAAGCTCAGTATTCTCAAAATGACGCCGGATGAAAGGGAGAGCTATTCCTATTATCGAAAGAAACTTTATAACGATAGAGATGAGCTGCAAGCTGCAGAATCTAGAGGTATAGCGAAAGGTAGAGAAGAAGAGAGGGCTAGGGGTGAAGCTATGCTCCACGAAGAAAGAATCAAAATAACCAAAGAGATGCTAGCCGAAGGTGATTCAATAGAAAAAGTATCAAGGATCACAGGCCTTTCCGAGGAAGAAATCAAAAAGCTCTAAATTTCAGATAAGATTTAGCCTTTTCAAACAATGAGTATAAATGTTATCAAATGCTGCTACAGAAATTATAAACCAAGAGATCGAGGGGTTGAAGCTTCTTGCTGCGAATATTCCTGCGGATTTTGCTAAGGCGGTTGATGTAATTTTGAATATGCGTGGAAGGCTCATAGTTTCTGGTATGGGGAAAAGTGGCTATATAGCCAATAAAATTGCTGCAAGCGTAGCATCCACGGGAACTCATTCTTCCTACGTACATCCTGCTGAGGCTAGTCATGGCGATTTGGGGATGATAAGCAAGGATGACGTGGTACTGCTTTTATCCAACTCGGGAGAAACAAAAGAGCTAGGTGATATAATAAGCTATTGCAAGAGATTTCATATTCCTCTGATAGCTATGACTATGAAGCCAAAGTCACTTTTGGCTGAAAGCTGTAATTTTTTGTTGAATATTCCAGAAGTATCAGAAGCTTCTGAGATCGCGGCTCCAACTACATCGGCCGTTATGATGTTAGCCTTAGGGGATGCTTTGATGGTAGCTATATATGAGTCTAAGGGCTTTACGAGAGATGATTTTAAGCTGCTGCATCCTGGTGGGAAAATAGGTG
>JAYUHP010000107.1:0-1661 GCA_043766875.1 Rickettsiaceae bacterium | reverse complement strand
TTCCTAGCAAGGCACGATTTTTCATATAGAACTCAAAGCCGCCAATGAGTGCAAGCACTGCTATGAAGGATAGCTGAAAGCTTGGGTGTAAGACATATTCAGGATTTAGACTCAGTATTATAATGGCAGCGATACTCAGCGACCGGCGCGAAAATGGAGTTCGGCTGAGCATGATGGCAGCCATAACAAGAGAGGTCATGATGAAAGCCCTGGTCGCTGCAATCTGTACGCCTGAAAGCATCAAGTAAAAGCCGCTACCTATTATTGCGATTATTGCAGCTATGATTTTGATATTACAATGCCAGGCTATCCAATTAGATAGATTCAGCAGCATCCGAGAGCATAGGAAAAATATCCCAGCAACCAATGACAGGTGCATACCCGAAACACATAATACATGCGATACACCTGCAAAGCGCATATTCTGCACGATAGTGCGGTCTAGCCCGCCCTGTTCGCCCAGCAGTAAAGCCGCTGCGAAATTGCCCTCATCGCTGCCTATGGAATGCACAAGCCTATAATATAGATATTTACGAATAGTTTGAATGAATGACTTGAAGCTGGACTCATTATGTTCGAGCACCTCTATCTTGCCCATTGAATAGCCAGTAGCGCCGATTTCACCGAAATAGGCATAGAGCCCGAAGTCATATCCGCCTGGCAGCACGCTTCTGGGCGGTGGCATAAGAGAGGCTGTGAGCTCAACATAATCCCCAATCATTATCTCCTTCACATCTCTAGACTTCACAGAAACCCTAACCCTGCGAGGGTCCTTATCTTGCATTAGCAATTCTCCAAACTGCACATCATCCAAAGTCACTTGAGCTCCTTTTACAGTGTGTTTTATATTTATAATTTTGCCTTGCAGCTCTGTAATGACTGCATTTTTAAGTCCTATTGGATGGATATTCTCAGATCTGATTTTAGAGGCAAGGACTCCTGCGCAAAAGGCAATGATAATGCTGGATATCAGAGCTCCCAGCATACCGTACTTACGCAAGAACAAACTGGCCAGCGATGCTGCAAAGATGCAGATAACATAGCGATATGAGGGCTCAATGCTTAGGCTAAAGTAATATAGAATTCCAAATATGAAAAACACGGCATTCCACAGCACAAGCCTATGATATTCTGTATCTAACAATGATAAAAGCCTGGGTTGATTCATATATTCTTTGGTTAATTGATAGCATAATTTTAGCTGATGTTGATTGGATTGCAATAGGCCATGTCACCCAAGCGAAAACATGTAAGTGGCAAAATAATCACTTAAGTTAACTATTTATTAATTTATTACTGTAATAATAATAGTTAAGAAATTAATAAATGGAGTAGCAATTATGCCAGTTTGTAGTATCGAAGCTTTAGGTAGCCAGAATGATTTTACACTTAGTGATTCATATGCTTGCCCCCAACCTACAACAACATTTGATAAAGATGAAACGATAGGAACATCAAATCATGATTTATTGGCTACTTCTTGCCTCTCACAATTACTTATCATTCAAGAAACGCCACAACAAGTAACCAAGATCGATCTTGATAGAATATATAAACAATATGAAGATCTGTTTGATATGGTCCAGAATATGGTGACTAGAGAGCTCAATAATGCCAACGCTGCGGTTGAAACAAATAAAGAAGATCTAAATAGACATTTA
>JAYUHP010000106.1:0-4604 GCA_043766875.1 Rickettsiaceae bacterium | reverse complement strand
AAGGAATGCGAGATCTCTCTCAAATTCGCAAGAGTTTGGAGTACCCAAATAGTGGTCGTCTTAGCGATCATTTGAAAGTGTTGACTATTAGCGGCTTTATAACCCAGCATTATAGCTGGTCATTTAAAACAGGTAAAATTGGCCGCCAAAGCTTATATAGACTGAGTGATAATTATTTGCGTTTTTACATAAAATATATAGAACCAAATCTACCTAAAATTCAGAAGAGTGCCTACGACGAAGTTACTTTAAGCGGCATTTTTGGCTGGGAAACAATGATGGGATTCCAAGTAGAAAACTGACTTCTAAGGAACAGGCGCTTGATCCTGAAAAGTTTAGAGATTGACCCCCAAGATATTGTTGCTGACAACCCTTATATTCAGAAGGCTAGCACAAGAACTCAAGGATGCCAAATTGATTATTTAATTCAAACACACAGCAATAATTTATTTGTATGTGAATTCAAATTTCAACGGCGGGAAATTGCACCGGGAATTATTGAATCAATGCAGGATAAAATAAAAAGATTTGTGGTACCTAGAGGATTTGGTATATGTCCTGTCTTATTTTATCTAGGAAATGCTTCGGACGAAATTTATAACCAAAGATATTTTTATCGTATTATTGATATTGCTGATTTTATAGAGAAAGATGATATTGCCTAATCCTTCAAATCCTTCTCAATTATATCCTTAGCCCAATACCATTCTGGAGTCTCTGCCTTGAGCGCTTTGAGTGCGCTTTTGGCCAAAGGCCTTCCCATTTTATTTTCTTGCTTGTCGTAATATAAAGCCAGATATATCTGAGCTAGAGGAGGATTACTCATAGTCTCATAATAGATAGAAAGATAATAGTAAGCAGCTAAAGATTCAGGCTCTTTCTGCTGAACAAATTTCAGGTAATGAATGAACTTCGCCAGCTCTGCAGGTCTATCTCTATAGACGTTTAATGCAACCACCGCTACATTCAGCTTCATAAGCGCATCATTCGGTACTAAATTGCTAGCCGTAACAAAATACCCTATAGATTCCTTCTTACCAAACTCGAATAGAATCTGTCCTTTAAGCTCATTATAATAAGGATCATCAGCATGTGTTTTAAGCAAACCATCCACCGCTTCTATCGATTTTTGCTGATTCCCAAGCCTCATGTAGCAAATGGCCTTAGTATATAAAGCAAGTTCTTGATCTTTCAGCCCAGAGATCTTCTGCAGCACAGCTTCCGGGCTCGGATTGGTAAATGCAAATAGCTTATAGGCAATTCTTTCAAAGCGTCTTTTCAAGATATTTGAATTGGTGCTAGTCTTGTAATGAGAAGAAAGTAGAAAATTATTTACCGTCTCAAGCCTTTCACTGCTTAATGGGTGGGTAAGCAAGTATTTGTTGGCATTATTGGACCTAGTCTCAGATAAAAAATGCTGCATTAGCTTTTGAAGTCCAAGCGCGCTGTTACCTGATTTCTCCAGCAGTTTGAAAGCAGCCTGGTCAGCAGAGGACTCATATGTACGAGAATATTTCAGCAATGATTTTTCTGCTACATCCAACCCTCCCAAACCGCCAGCCAAAAGAGCCCTGGGATCCCCAGAAGCCATGGCAGCTCCAAGACCAATAGCCAGCGAAGCTAGCGACAATTTCGACTGGTTCGATACATTCTCCATTTGGCGGGAATTATGATGACCCATAATATGGCCAATTTCATGCGCCACTACTCCCCTTAAAACATCCGGGTCAGGAAAGTGAGTGATAAGGCCGGTATGTATGAAAACTTCATTACCACCAGGAGTAAATGCATTCACCTCATCATTTTGCAGCAATATTATATTGATTTTGCCTATTGAAGCTGCTTGTGCTACAGGGTTTATCGTATCGAAGATAACACTCTCTACTTCAGAGTCACGGACTATCATTTCAGCCGCAGCGCTAAATGAAGTGAGCAAAGCTATACTCGTCATTATTGGAAGTGCTGAATTTTGTGCAAGTATTTTTGAGGAGACATGAAAAATCTTTTGGTTTTTAAAAAAGCTAGCATAGCCTTCCCTATGTGATTTATTTAAAAAACAAAAACTTTTCTTGAGTGCCAAAAAGACGAAGCAGAAAAGCTGCAATTTCAATAATGACGAGTATATACTAATCGCCAATATATTTTTCAAACTTATTAGTCTCATTTTTATAATCCTCAGCATCTACGGGCGGTGCTTTTTTAATAGTAATATTGGGCCAGATTTTAGATAATCTATGATTTCTTTCTATCCAAGTTAGTAGCTCATCAGACTCAGGTTTAATAGCATCAACAGGGCATTCCGGAACGCATACACCACAATCTATACAGACTTCTGGGTCTATCACCAACATATCCTCTCCCTCGTAAAAGCAATCTACAGGGCAAACTTCCACGCAATCCATATATTTGCACTTCACACATGCATCTGTTACTACAAAGGTCATCTGATTCTTTTCATTATAGTTTGTGTTCTAAAAAGCATTAATGCCATAAAATAGAAGATATAGGCCGCAAACATTAACAGAAGAGGCTTCAGCATGGATGGATCAATGCTAGTACCACCCATTCTTATAACGCTGGCTGGCTGGTGTAAGCTATACCAAATATCCACAGAAAACTTCACTATAGGAACATTGACTACCCCTATTAGCGCCACAATACTCGCAGGCTTTTCAGCCCTATATAAATCATCTCCTGCATTAACCACAGCAATATATGCAAGATAAAGCAAGAATAACACTAGCATTGATGTGAGCCTTGCATCCCATACCCACCAAGCGCCCCAAATCGGCTTGCCCCAAAGCGCACCAGTAATAAGAGTAATTGCAGCAAAGCTTGCTCCTATTGGCGCAGCTGATACTGCCATGATATAGCCCATTCTGATCTTCCATACAACAGAAAGCAGGCTGCATATTCCTATAAACATATATATTCCAAGCGCCATCCATGCGGCTGGCACATGTATATACATAACTCGGACCATTTCTCCTTGCTGATAATCCTCTGGAGAAGCCATGAGCCCATAATATAACCCTAAAGCAAACAGGACTATGCATAGAGCAGAGCTTGGCCAAACTAGCTTATTAAAATGAGCTTTGAAGAAATGAGGTGTTAAAAAATTAATCATTTTTAATCATAATTGTGGTTAGCAAATTTCTTGGGTAAAACTCACCTGTATGGCAAGCCCTTCGATAGCTGGGATATTTGTACCCGCCCTCATTCAACAAAGTTGAATAAGTATCTTCCTCAATTTGATATATGGACTCAATTCCCAAATTCTCTAGCCTTGATCTTACATATCCAGGTAAATCAAACATGAAATGTCCGGATTTTGCGGAATGAATGAAAAAGCTAGCATTCTTCTTATCATCCTCGATAAATGACTGGTAATAATTACCATCTACCTCATAGGATTTTTGATGGATTGATGGTCCAATGATCGCATTGACATCCTTTGCTAAGGCAGTAAACTTACCCTGTAGCTTCTCCAGAATATCAGACCTAGCTCCTTTCCATCCACAATGGGCCCCGGCTATCATGCTCCCATCACTCGAAAAAAATAACACAGGTACGCAATCAGCTGTTTGAATAGCCAATAACACTCCAGGCCTATCAGTATAGCTTGCATCCATCTTTGGCTCACCACCAGCTATTGTGCCGCTTTTGGCATAATATATCTCATTCCCATGTACCTGATATAAAATGGCAAGTTCATCAACTCCTGTAGCTTTAATAAGGGCTTTGCGGTTTTTTTCTGCTTCTTCCAAGGTGATTTTATCATCTTTTGGAACATATCTATGACTGCCCTCTTTAAAAGAGAGATCAAAAACTCTATACTGGATATTATCAGGTAATTTTAACATTGCTTCCCTACCATGGACATCATAAACAATCTATCATACAAAGCGCGTAAAGACAATCTCCTGTCCAAAATTTCAGGCAATATATTGGCAGAGCTGGGCCTCACTCCGATAGTAGGGATTGAAATAGAGTTCTATGCAGAGAGGATAGGCGACATTCCCGCTATATATAATCTGAAGGAGGAAAAAGGCAATAACCAGTTTGAGATCGATATATTGCCAATGCAAGATCTAGAGCAGCTTATAGCGAAGATAGACAAGGCCAAAGCTCATCTCTCGAAACATTGCAAAAATATATCCTTCCACCCAAAGCCTTACGATGATTACGGCAGCGCAATGCATTTCCACATCAATTTTATAGACCAAAATGGTGAGAATTTCTTCGACTCTCAAACCAAATTGGAGCATGCCGCCAAAAGCCTTTGCCACTTCATGCTTCCAACATTCCTGATTTTTGCCCCAGAAGAGCATTATTATAAGAGATTTGATGAGGGTAGCATGGCACCCACGCATGTTTGCCATGGCGGTAATAACAGGACAGTTGCGGTGCGCATCCCAGATGCTAAGCCCAGAAGATTGGAACATAGACTTTCTGCTCCAGAAACTGATGCTTACTTGGCTCTGTGCGCCATAATGCAAAGCATATATCTAGGCTTTAAAAACCCTGAAACGATAGGTGATCACACTAAAATATATGGTAATGCCTTTGATGAACAATATGAGCTCCCAATGCTTCCTAAGAAG
>JAYUHP010000105.1:0-4623 GCA_043766875.1 Rickettsiaceae bacterium | reverse complement strand
GTCGGTGAAATAGATTTTTGGACTCTTGACAATACGTTTACTAATATTCTTGAACCATGGCTCAATCATCATTACCAGATAAACATGTTGAAATAATGTAAGATATCTCCTGCATGTTGTCACTGCCAAAGCCGCGTCTCTCGAAAATGATGCATAGGAAAATAAGTTCCCCGCTCTAGCAGCTAAAAGCTTGAGCATTCTTGGCAAGTGCGATATTTTATCTATATCAGCCAAAGCTTTTATATCTCGGTTAATGATGTTGGAAACATAATTTTCGTACCAAGCCGTCTTATCCAGCATTTCTCCAACTGCAACCTCTGGGAATGTCGCTTTCTGTATTACATCATAAATATTGATTTTATTATCCAATTTCTGAATAGCAGGAGCTTTATTGAAAAGATTTGGGATAAAATCGATATTCCCATCGAAGATTTCAGCAGCAGAAAATGGAAGTAAAGTCAGGACTTGCATCCGTCCAACAAGGCTTTCTGCAAGCTTTGGAATAGCCATAATATCTGCAGAGCCTGTCAGTATCAGCTGACCAAGTTGATTTTTGATTCTCAATTCGTCAATGAGATGCTTTATTGACCTAAATATTTCTGGGACAAGCTGAACCTCATCAATGATAGTGCTCAGTGCTAAGCTACTCACAAAAGCAGTTGGATCAGCATTTGCAGCTGCCTGAGTTGAGGCCTTATCAAATGTCAGATAATGAAATTCCTCACCCAAAGAGCGGCACAATGTGCTTTTACCGGCCTGTCTTGGACCATTGAGATAAACCACTGGAGAGTCTCGTAGACTGCGTCTTAAACGCGGCTCGATAAGCCTTGGTACCATGTTCATATGATTATATATTTTTAGTTATTATCAATATATTATCACATATTTTGCAGATCGTCCAGTAAGTGGTTGAAAATCGACCACCAAGTGGACGATTTGCAAAATCAGATGACAGTTACCCTCAAAGCTTCAGCTTCAACCCATCATGAGCGGGTTTGATGTTTTCGGGCAGTTGTTTCTGTATATCAAAATAATCTATATTATGGCTCATATTGACCAAATAGACCTGCTTTGGCTTGAATTTCTCATACCAAAACAGCACCTGCTCCAAGCCGAAATGGGCATCAGTTGCTGTGTAATCCATGCAATCTATCATCCAGCAGCTTGCGTTCTCCAAATATTTCAGCGACTCTTCGGGATAGGCAATGACATCGTTCGTATATACAAAATCCTTGATCCTAATCCCTAAGCTACTGATCGCCTTATGATCCTGCCGGAAAAACTGCAGATCCACCCCTGCAAGATTCACAGCGCAATCAAAGCCCGGCAATTTCTCCATAGCAATACGCTTTTCATTCATCATATATCTATATCTTTCGGATATAAGATCAATAGTGCGGGAATCACTATGGATAGTAAGCGGCTTGTGGACGTAATGAGAAAACACCCGAAGATCATCCATTCCGCTAACATGGTCAGCATGATCATGAGTCAGAATAGCGCATTCCAATGATTTGATATTTTCACGTAACAGCTGATTTCTTATATCAGGACCAAAATCGACCAGAATATTCTTGTGATTTTTTGTGATTAATATAGAAGGCCTGGTCCTTTTATTATAAGGCGAATCAGACTTACAGGTCTTACAATCGCATCCAACAACAGGCACGCCAAGCGACGACCCTGAACCTAGAACAGTAATTTCGGTCATGATTTTAATTTTCCTTTACCAACCGTCACCCCGGAAATTGCGTAGCAATTATCCGGGGCCTATAACCTTAGGCAGGTGAGGTTATCTCAAATGCTCCAGGCTATGGGTCCCGGATATTTTTCTTCGAAAAATTCCGGGATGACGATTTGTTTGGATTATAACATATCTATTGGAAAGATGGAATAAGACTTGTAGGAAATCATCCCGGATATTTCTAGAGAAAAAAACCCGGGATGAGGATTAACGAACGCTGCTGCTTTGGCTGCTGCCCTGGCTGTCGTTTCTCTTTCTAGAGAGAATATTAGTAAATTTCCCAACTCCAGCTTCCTCCTGTGACTTCTTCAGATCAGCCTTCGTAGGAAATTTTTCTGCAAGTTTCTTTTTAACTGCCTCGCCTACTTGATCGACTTTCTCCTTAACAGCTTCAATAGCTTTGCCAACAAATTTCTTCACCCCATCCCACCAGCTTTTTATTGCCTTTGGAACATCTTTTGTACCCCATGCTTTTACGGCTTGATAAACTTTCGTTACTTGATCTTTTACATCTTTTGCTGCTGCTCCCAATGCAGTAGCAAACGCTGTCATATGCGACTTGGCCTTCTCAGGAAGAGCGTAGTAGTGATCTTCCAAGCTCTTTACTACTGCTGGACTGGGCTCAGGAGTACTAAGGTACTCTGGCTCAGCCATTACATTCTGAGCAAGCCCTTTAATATCTTCTCTTGCTGGAGGTTGATAGGGTGGATTGTCTATATCGAACTCTCGTTCATCCATTGCATTCCAAGGAGGTTCTGCTAGAGGTGGAAAGAGTTGTAAGCCTGACCCGAATTTTGATTTACTTGAAGCCGCGCTACTTCTTCTTGATTCTAATTCATTTGACATAATATTTTCTCCTTTTTAAATTTATTACCCTAGTCTCATTCTAAATTGGTTAAATATAACTAACAAGATTAATCTATTTATCTAATATGCTAATAAATTAATTTCTTGTTAAAAAGCCACATTAATTATGTCAAACGTTGCAACAATCGCATTCTAAGTGTAAAATACCCAGATGAAAGAAATATTGTACGATTTTTACGGCTATAATGAGAGCTGGTTTGCTTACCTGAACAAACTCTGCAGCCATGACCTGCTGCAAACTATATTTTACAACCTATCCAAAATCTTTGATATCGAGCATTTTGCAATATATTACCTTATCGCTGCAAGCTTTGGCTTTTTCATGAAGCCAGAAGCTTTCTCGAAATATTATGACTTTATGGTAAGGCTAGGCATTGGCTATGCTTGCTTCGGGCTATTATATGCGCTCTTGAAATTCACGATGAATATGCCGCGCCCATTCTGCTCCGGGATAGAGTTTATTACGATAATGGATATCGCCAAGGAGCGGTGCTGGTCCAGCTTTCCAAGCTCCCATACTGGCCTTGCGATGCTTCTTACCCTCTATTTATGGCCATATATTGGTATTTTCACTCGCCTGCTTTTTGTGCTGCTCATATCTCTAGTCGGAATTTCTCGCATAGCCCTAGCAATGCACTACCCAGCTGATATTTTCTATAGCCTATTTATAGCCCTGCTAGTCTATATTATTGCCACAGCTGTTTATCGGTTGTTTCAGCACAATCTAATAGCATTGGTGAAGGGGTGGCTTGTAAAATTCCGGGATGACGATAAGCTAAATTCCCGTGTAGGCCGAGAATGACATCTAGCTACGACCTCTTACAACCTGCTCTACAAGAGTATTTTGGATAGGAACTACTGCCTTGCGCAATTGCAATTGCTTTATGAGTCTGTAGGGATGTACTTTGCTTAAATCTTCCTTCTCATTAAATGGCATGGTGATGACGCTACCTTTATAACTTGGATCTTTTTCCTTAATTTTAGAGGTAAGTTCTTTGTCTAATTCATGCAAAGCAAGCACTGTCATTTTGGCTACAAACTCGGAGCATATAATCTCTCCACGTGTGTCTGAGCTCAGAGCTGATCCAATAGTACTAGTTTGAGCGTTGCCACTCACACTCTGTGCCCAGCTTTTTACCCTTTGCCCGCCCCTATGCCCACTTGGTTTAAAATCTGCAATCCCTGCTGCATTTTTTCTACCCTCACTATTTTCGAGAGTTGCAGCAACAAACTGCTCCGGCATGTGCATACCAGCTGCAATCTCTTCGTATTTAGTCTGTAGTACAGCTTCCAAATCTTTCTCTGAAGAAAGACCCAATGCCTCACATAATTTTTTTTTCAGCGCCCTATCATAAATTAGCCTATCTGGGTATATCCTAAAAGTTCTGGAGATAAGTGCCTCTGATTTAGATTGAGGTTCATTATAATATTTGTCCATGATATGCGATCTATGCATTCCTTCTGCACCCTTCACAGCAACTGCAGCATGAGTATAAGGAGTAATCCAATCCCTTATTCTAGTCTTAAGATTTTTTTTGTGATCGTATAGATTATGATAATCAGCAGCTACATCTACTACTAAATCCCCAGTGCTATGTAAATCTCGGGTTTTTTCTTCTACCATTGTTCTAAATTTATCATCTGATTCCTTACATCCCGCTCTCAATTCCAGTAGTTCACGTAGTTTTATGGATTTTGTCCCTCCATCCACTTTCTCAATATCTGCAAAAATTCTTGGATTATCTAGGAATTTTGAAATTTTGCCTAACTCACGCAATGAAATTTTCTCTGCATCACTAAATTTATGATTTCGATCCTTCTCCAAAGCTTGAACAAGTCTTTTTAACTTCTCTGCAGCTTTAGTAATATAGCTTATATTAGAAGTTTTATAAGTATATTTATACAGATTAGAATAGGCATTGTTAGGTAAATATAGACATTACTAAGAAGATATATTATAATTATTTCTGCAACTATTATGGAGAATAATTATGGCTATATGTAAATATTGC
>JAYUHP010000104.1:0-4635 GCA_043766875.1 Rickettsiaceae bacterium | reverse complement strand
GAAATATTCTGGTGATGCTGATATCTCAGTAATAAGAGACCTGTGCCAATCGCTGGTTACAGAGGATAAAATAACTGTTGAATTTTCATCCCCGGCTTCCGTATCAGGAGAAAATGCGCTCGACGTAGGTGCTGGCAAATTGTTATTATGCATCGTAGCTTTAGCAAAGTCTGCTTTAATATATGGTGGAACAATTAAAGTAACTCTCAGAGATAATGAAGGTAAAAATACCGTAGCAGTTACTGCTTCGGGCAAAAATTTGAAGCTGCAAAGTGAGATGCATGATATTATCAATGGCGATATTGGCGAGATAACACCGAACAATGTGCAGGCTTATTATATCAAAAGATTGGCGGAATCTTTGAAGCTTAAAGTATCAATAGGCTCCGGTATTGAAACGGTTAGTTATATTATTGACTGATATTCACTCACAATTTGCTCAAGCTCTAAAAAAGCTTTGTTTAGCGCATCTGCATCGTCAGACCTCAAAACCAATGAGGTCGCATGTTGCCCTTCATGAACAAATGGGTAGCTACCCATCTCGATGGAAGGATATTTGCTTTGCAATTCCATAAATGCTTGGGCTAAGCGACTCTCACCCACAAGAACTGTAACCTGTCTAGATTCTATTGCAGGGCCAGATTTCAGCCTTGGCAAAAGCCATGTCATCATTGCCTGCATTATGCTAGGAACACCAGCCATTACATGTATATTTTCTATGATAAAACCCGGCGCTCCAGTAGCACTATTATATATAAGCTCCACACCTTCTGGCACATCAGCCATTCTTGCACTGGAAGTATTTACCTCCCTGCCCAAGCCATCGTAATAGGCTTTTATGAGTCTATAGGCCTCCGGATTTCGCTCTAACTTGCGGCCAAAAGCTTCAGCCATGGCATCGCTCGTGATATCATCATGAGTAGGGCCAATACCGCCCGTTGTGAATAGATAAGTATAAATGGAACTCAGCTCTTTCACAGCGCTGATAATACGGGGCTTTTGGTCAGGCACAACTCTTACCTCTTCCAAGTGAATACCAACTTTCGAGAGGTGAGTTGCGATATATTGAATGTTTAAATCCTGGGTACGCCCGGAAAGGATTTCATTACCAATTATTAGAATAGCAGCATTAATTTTTGGCATGCTGCTATCTCCTTATGATTGAGTATATATATTAACTATCTCTTCTTACACCAAAGAAGCGCAAGAGATAAAGAAATAGGTTGATAAAATCTAGATATAGCGAAAATGCACTTACAACGGCCATTCTTTGCCCCATTTCACCACCACCTACAGAATAATATGTCATTTTCATTTTCTGAGTATTCCAAGCTATAATCCCCATAAAAATTGCTACACCAAGAAAGGAGGTAGCAAAGTAAATAGCAGGACTATGCATGAACATATTCACAACCATTACAATCATTAAGCCAAACATCCCCATAGTCATAAATGATCCAAAAGAAGTAAGATCACGCTTAGTTGTATAGCCATACAGGCTCATAGCTCCAAACACAGAGGCGCATATGAAAAAGGTACGGGCAAGCGATTCACCAGTATACATAAAGCCCAAAGTTGCTAGAGACATACCTGTAAGCCCAGCGTAAATCCACAACATAAGCCGAGCCCTAGAAACATCCATTCTCATGGCATTTGAAAAGAAATACAGGGCAATCCCTATTGGAGAAAGTGTTACCAGCCACCCAAGCCCTGTAAGACCGGTTACTTGACCATAAGGCGTGAAATTAAACATCATCCGCGTAATTGGATCAACCGACATGGTCACGAAAGCTGCAACGCCCGTGATGGCTAATGCTGCTGCCATATAATTGTAAACTTTCAGCATATATTCGCGCAATCCAAGATCCATCGTCTTGGTAGATGCACTCGCGTTCATTGATTTTGTATAATCTGTCATAATATACCTCCCATGGTATTAACTACTAGTTATATAATATATACCCTAACCATACGCTTTTCAAGTGTTAGAGAGATTTTATTTAAAAAAAACGTCATCCCGGAATTTTTCGGAGAAAAATATCCGGGATGAAGACTATTGTCGCCCCACATACCCCATTGGATCTATGGGCATCTTTCCACTTCTAACTGCAAAATGTAGCTGAGGCTTAGTAACGTTACCGCTTTGCCCAACATGACCTATGATCTGACCGTCAGCTATATTCTCGCCTTTAGTGACCATCAAATCATTCATATGAGCATATGCTATAAAAATGTCACTAGAATCTGATTTGATGATAACTAGGTTGCCAAATTTTGCATCATTACCAGCATGCACCACAATCCCTGAATTTACAGATTCCACATTAGTACCCAAAGGAGCTGCAATATTTATCCCTTGATTAACAGATCCATTATAATGCTCTCCAAATTTTGAGATGATATTTCCTTCCAATGGCATGTGAGGAGCAGGCGCCGCAGCTTCTGTTGTAGTGGCAACAGCCACTGCCACTGGAGATTCTTGCTGAGGTGGAATCAGCAATATTTGAAGCTCCTCCAGCCTATATGGCTCCTTTAAGTTGTTCTTAACAATTATTGTATCTTCGCTGATGCCATACTGCTTTGCAATAGACTCAAGCGTTTCACCTTCTATCACCTCATGAGTCACCACCTTACTCCGAATCGCTATTTCTTGTCTAACAGGGCTAACCACTATCTCTTCTTGTTTCTGCTCTTCATCTTCGGTTTTTCTCCAAGACTCATGCGAATCAGACTTTTTTTCCACAATGGATCCAGAATCGTCGCCTGAAGAACTTGTGTTTATAGAAGATCCGCTGGCGCTACTGTTACCGTATTCTATAGGGGCAGCAGGCTGAGTAACACAGGATGTCAGAGAAAATAATGTAGTAAGTAATAATAAATAACCCAAAGCTGTACCCAAATAATTATTGTCCTAATATTTTATGATGAAAAAAAAATCTTGCAAGCTATAATCCTTACTATACTTAAGAAACATAAATTCCACATGACCCATCAAAAATATAATATTTCCATAGCATCTGACCATCATGGAATAGAAATGAAGCAACAAATTCTAGATGTTCTAAAATCTGAAGGGCATAAGGTCTTTGATCTTGGGCCTTATAATACAGAGTCTGTTGATTATCCGGACTATGCTCAGAAGGTTTGCGACAATATTTCAGATGCTAGCTCAGAATTTGGGATACTTATATGCTCAACTGGTATTGGTATGTCTATCGCAGCAAATAGGCACTCATATATAAGAGCAGCTCTTTGCACGAATATTTTTATGGCAGAACGTTCCAGAGCACATAATGATGCAAATATTCTGGTCCTTGGAAATACTATATCTAGCATTAAGGAATCCATAGACATGGTTAAAAAATTCTTTACAACAACGTTTGAAGGCGGAAAACACACCAAAAGATTAGCAAAAATTAGATAGATGTGTTATTTTTGCATCTATTCTAGGTTAATCTAAAGCCAAACTTAAGCAATTAATTATTATTTTAATTTTCATATTGACTAATATCACCCAGAATGCATAATGCGTTACTTGACCGACATTAAAGCTATTTTCGAGGCAATATGACCTCCAAATAGTTACTACAAAATATTAAATTTGTAATAACCTTTACGATTTACATAGTTTATTCTTACTTAATCAATAGATTTTTCATATATTTGTAGAAAAATTAAAAATTATACTTGATTTTATTTTCTAGGTGCGGCATGATGTGTTTGTTAATTGTTTTTAATGTTTAACGTTTTCTCACTAGGAGTTTATAATTATGAGAGTGCTATTAATTGAAGATGATCCATCAACAGCGCGTTCTATTGAGCTGGCACTTGCAGCCAATGGAACAATTTGCGATACAGCAAATTTAGGTGAAGAAGGATTACAAATTGGTAAATTGTATGATTACGATATCATACTACTAGATCTAATGCTTCCAGATATCGATGGATATGAAGTATTGCTAAGACTAAGGTCAGCAAAAATTAAAATTCCTATTTTAATTCTTTCTGGTCTATCTTCAGCCGACCAAAAAATTAAAGGTTTGGGTTTCGGTGCTGATGATTATCTGACAAAACCTTTTGACCGTGGTGAGCTTATTGCTCGTATACAAGCAATCGTACGCCGCTCTAAAGGGCATTCAGAATCAGTTATCAGATTCGACAAAGTAGCTATTAACTTAGATACAAGAATTGTTGAGGTGGCTAACAAACAGGTTCATCTAACAAATAAAGAATATGCTATCCTTGAGCTACTTGCTATGCGCAAAGGTACAGTTCTTACAAAGGAAATGTTCTTGAATCATCTATATAATGGTATGGACGAGCCTGAAATCAAAATCATCGACGTTTTTGTATGTAAATTACGTAAGAAGCTTTCAGATGCGGCCGGCGGAACGAACTATATCGAAACAGTTTGGGGACGCGGTTACATGCTTAAAGACTACGAACAACCTACTGCTCCGGAAGTAGAAGTTGCTGCCGATACTACGAAAATAGGCACAAGCGCTTAAATAAACAATCGTCATCCACGCGAAGGCGGGGATTGTATAAGTTCGCTAAATCGGTTCCAGATTTTACGTAATAATTTGTGGATATGTGGATAATTTCTTCGAAGTTACCCACATACCCACAAATCAA
>JAYUHP010000103.1:0-1676 GCA_043766875.1 Rickettsiaceae bacterium | reverse complement strand
TGGGAATTGTTGCTACTCTCTTATGAGTAAATATAAAACACTCTTTATATTTACTCTAGAAAGTAATCTAGCATATTTTAGACTTACAATTATTTAATCTGGAATTCGGTATAACTGGAGTGTTTATCGGAATAACTACTTTATACCCCAAACAACCGATGGAAATTCTCAGTGGTAGCCAGAGCTACCTGCTCAAAGCTTAGGCCTTTGACCTCTGCAATCTTCTTGGCTACAAACTCCACAAAAGCAGGTTCGTTAGTTTTACCGCGCATTGGGATTGGAGCAAGATATGGCGAATCCGTTTCAACGAGGATCCTATCCAGTGGTACGTAAGAGACTATTTCACGAAGCTCGTCTGCATTTTTGAATGTGATAATGCCTGCAATGGAAATATAAAGCCCAATATCAAGAGATGCTTGAGCGAGGTCTTTCGTAGAGCTAAAGCAGTGAATTAGCCCCGGAAACTGCTTGGTTTTCATCTCACTCTGTAATATTGCTATTGTATCATCATCCGCATTTCTTGAATGAACAATTAGAGGTTTTTTGGTCTCTTGAGCAGCTCTAATATGATTTACAAAGAATGCCTGCTGTATATCTCGCTTAGAATGTTCGTAGTAATAATCCAATCCCGTTTCGCCTATGCCAATGATTTTTGGATGGGACATGGCTAATCTTATAAGCTCTTCTGCTGTCAGATCTCCAGCTGTTTCTATCTCATGTGGATGGATTCCGACCGAGCAGTAGATATTGGGATATTTTTCGGCTATTTGGATGAGGCCTGGTAAATCCTCTAGCCGTGTGCATATGGTTTGCATATGGCTCACATGTGCAGAATCCGCCCTTGCCAGCACTTCTGGTAGGTTAGTTTCAAATTCTTTCATATTCAGATGGCAATGTGAGTCTATTAACATAATTGCATACTAATGACGAATACGCATAATATCAAGTCCAAAAAATATTTTCACTTTTTTTTCGATAACCCCTTAATGAGATTTTTTTTAATGCTAAAATCACGCCGGAATCAGCCTTATATAAGAAGTTTTCATTGTCATTAAGTATTCGTTAAAAAATTTATGTAGCATTAAAACATCATGGCTCTAATATATGGGCACTTGTACCTAAAAAGGGTACATCAGTGGTGGTTTTTCAACTAAGATTGTTACTGGTGAAATATATGGTGGGAATATGTCGTCTAATTTATCCACAGATCCTTTATTTGTAGGGCTAACAAGACCTACTCTTATATTTGGTGTAAGTATCCAGTTTGGGCTGCTAAATATGTTGATTTCTGTAGTGGCATTTATTCAGACAGCAAGCTTTGAGATTCTTCCGCTGGCTTTCCTGATCCATGGTGCTGGTTACATAATGTGCTTCAAAGAACCACGTTTTATGGAAATATATATCAACAAATTTCAAAAAACTAATCAATGTTCTAACAGGATGTATTACGGTTCTAATTCTTACGACATATAGGGCACAAGGGTCTTTCTATGGTAAAGTTTTTTAAAACTAGAACAGCTAAGGAGTCTTATGCCAAAAGCGAGCTTCATGTAGATCATTTCATACCATATAAATGTCATTGGAATCGCAATACTATTTTGACGAAGAAAAATGAGATGCTCCAAGTCATCAAGATAGATGGATATTCATTTGAGACAGCTGATGATGAAGATTTG
>JAYUHP010000102.1:0-4670 GCA_043766875.1 Rickettsiaceae bacterium | reverse complement strand
GCTGGCGCTGTAATAATTAAGCCAGAAATTCACATAGATGGAATCAATGATTCCAAAAAACTATCTCCCAAAAAACGCGAAGAATTATACTCTCTTATCACAAGCAATTATAGCTTTGGCATAGGGGAAGCAAGCGTTCAAGAAATCGATAAGCTCAATATATTAGAAGCCACAAAGCTTGCGATGCATCGCGCTGTGAATAATCTACAGCTTGCTCCAGAAGTGGTTCTCGTTGATGGAAATATGAAATTTCCAGACGAGCGTTACGTCAGTATTATCAAGGGAGATACCATATCAATCTCGATTGCAGCTGCTTCAATTATAGCCAAAGTCCACAGAGACAGGATGATGCAACAGCTTGGCATAGACTATCCAGAATATTCTTGGGAGCGCAATAGCGGCTATGGCAGCCCCTCTCATATCCTCGCCCTCAAAACCCACGGCCCGACTGTACATCATAGAAGGATGTTTATTAGGAATATTATAGACTAAAAATTTCTAGTAGATATGCTGATACATATTGTATATAATTAATGGAAGTTAATATAATAAAGGGTTCTATGTATCATATAAATCCCAGGGTGGATATAGCATTTAAAAAGATCTTCGGAGTAGAGGAGAATAAGGATTTGCTGATTTCTCTTATTAATTCCATTGTATCTAAAGAAGACCAGATATCTACTGTAACGCTTCTCAATCCGTATAATCCAAAAAACTTTAAAAGTGATAAACTATCTATTTTAGATATCAAGGCTGAAGGAGAAACTGGGAAGAGATTTAATATAGAGATTCAAATCATCGATGAAGCCGACTATGACAAGAGAGCTCTATATTATTGGGGAAAGCTTTATACAGAACAACTTCAGTCTGGGAAAGGATATAAGCATCTTAATAAAGCCATCGGGATTCATATTATTAATTTTACATCTATAGTTGAGTCTAAAAAATACCACAATATTTTTAACATCAGAGAAAAGGAAACAAATATTGAGTATTTTAAAGATCTAGAGCTACATACCATTGAACTTAAGAAATTTATGGATGAAGCTGGCAATGGACTACCAGGCCTTATTTCTAGAGTGAAAAGCAAAATAGACCTATGGTGTGCATTTTTAACTAAATATGATCTTTTGAATAAAAACAACTTAACTGGCAAATTCAATGATCCTAATTTAAGAAAGGCTTTGGATATACTTGAGGTAATAAACTTGAACACTGAAGAGAGGGAGGAATATGAAGCCCATCTTCATTGGTTGCGCTTGGAGGAAAGCGGCCTTCAAAAAGCAGAAAATAGGGGTAGAGAGGAAGGTAGGGAGGAAGAGAAAATTAAGGTAGCAAAATTGATGCTTTCAGACAATATTCCTGTAGAGACTATAGAAAAATTTACAGGACTTTCACGAGAAGTGATTGAGAACTTAAGGATATAATCCCTAAACCCCCAACTCCTGCATTTTTTTGCGTAGAGTATTGCGGCTGATGCCTAGGATTTGTGCAGCTTTAGCTTGGACGCCAGATGTGTATTTCAGAGTTTCTGCGATAAGAACCTTTTCTACTTCTGACATTATAAGATCATGCAGACCTGAGTCTGGAGTCTGTCCATCATGTATAGCAAAAAATTCTTTAATATGAGCTTCGAAAAAAGTTTTAATAGATTCGTTTTTTTCTGGCATATTCACTCTTTACACAAAGTTGGAATAGAATTCTTCGATCAATAGCTTAACCGCGGCTGGATCAAGCATTTGATTCACCTTCGCACGGAACTCGCTCGAATTAGACAAGCCAGCACTATACCATCCCAAATGTTTGCGCGCAAGCTTTAAACCGGTGTCAATTCCATAATGCTCCAGCATGGCTTCATAATGCCCTAGAACGACGTTCTTCTGGACTTCTATTGATGGGGAATCTATTTTCTCGCCTGTCGATAAATAGCGCGCTATCTGATTAGGAAGCCAAGGGCGACCGTAAGCTCCTCTGCCAACCATAATTCCATCTGCACCAGATTCATCCAAGGCACGCACAGCATCATCAAAATCCCTTATATCGCCATTGGCAATAACTGGAATCTTCACAGCTTCCTTCACATTCCTGATAAAACTCCAATCGGCTGTGCCGCTATAAAACTGCTGCCTAGTTCTGCCATGAACCGTAAGCATCTGAATCCCTGCGTTCTCTGCAATTTTAGCCATAGTAGGCGCATTTTGGGAGTCCTCATCCCAACCTTTACGCATTTTCATTGTGACAGGTACTTTCACGGCATTAACAGTTGCTTCCAGGATTTTACCTGCCAAAATCTCATCACGCATCAAAGCAGAACCAGCATAACCACCAACCACTTTTTTTGCAGGACAGCCAAAATTAATATCGATAATTTTGGCGCCTAAATCCTCATTCATCTTAGCAGCTTCAGCCATAACATGAGGCTCACAGCCAGCGAGCTGAACACAAGCCCCTGTTGCATCATCGTGGACTATAGAGCATTTATGCATTGATTGGCGTGTTTCCATAATCATTGCGCGGCTTGCTACCATTTCTGATACCACAAGTCCTACCCCAAAACTTTTCACAAGTTTCCTAAATGGCAAATCCGTTACCCCTGACATGGGGGCCAATATGACGTTGCTTGAAAGCTCTATGTCACGAATTTTTACTACCATTATTAGGCCACCGCATCTGAATAATTGGCGAGCTTTTCTTGAAGACGCGTAATAGATATGCCAAGCATATTTGCAGCAACCGTAGAGTCACCTAGGCAATGTTTCATGGTGTTTACTATTAGCTCTTTCTCTGCTGTCTCTAATGTCTTACCGTTGAACCCTATAGATTTGATCATAAGATCACGAGCCTCAATTATATCACCTTTAGCAAGCAATACTGCCCTATGCATACTGTTTTCCAGCTCACGAATATTGCCTGGCCAGTTATGCTGCTGCATCAGCTCTATAGCCTCCTGCGAAAGAGTCCGCGCTGGAAGATTATTACTCTTGCAGTATTTGCCAATAAAGAACTCAGCTAAAGCCGGTATGTCATCCTTTCTCTCGGCAAGCAGTGGAAGTTCGATATTTACGATATTTAGCCTGAAGTATAAATCTTCTCTGAAAGTTCCCTTTTCTATCTCTTTCAGCAAATCACGGTTGGAAGTCGCTATAACACGCAGGTTCACTTTTATAGGCTGAGAACCCCCTACTCTGTCAATTTCCTGCTCTTGAATTGCTCTGAGCAATTTTGCCTGTAATCTTGGCTCCATCTCGCTAATTTCATCCAAAAGCAAAGTTCCACCACTTGCTTCCTCAAATTTACCAATCCGACGAGCAACAGCCCCTGTGAAGGCACCTTTCTCATGACCAAACAATTCAGATTCAAGTAAATTTTCTGGGATCGCAGCGCAATTGACCCGCACAAATGTCTTGTCCTTTCTATGGCTGTGATTATGTATGTAATGAGCCATCACTTCCTTGCCAGTACCGGATCTTCCTGTAATCAAGATATTTGCATCTGAAGGTGCTACTTGATCCGCGATTTCTATTGCAGCCTTAACTGCCTCAGAAGCACCTATCATAGGCCTTGTATTGTCACTGATTGCAGTGAGAAGGGCAGCTATTAGTTTTTCATCTGGTGGAAGAGGCAAGAATTCCTTTGCACCTGCTTTTACAGCAGCAACAGCTTCTTTCGGGCTGCAGCTCACGCCGTAAGCTACTACATCAATATTAATATGTTCGGAGGATAATGATTTTACAAAACCAGCTATATCAAGCTTAACGTCTATTAATACGAGATCAGCACCCTGCCCGTTTCTTAAAAATTCTAGAGCAGCCAATTCGCTATGCTCAAAGAATACCCTAGCCCCGCGGCCTTGCGCTATGCTAATCGCAGCCTGTATCTCACTATTAATGGTACCGATAACTAGTAGTCTCATGTTTTTTGCTGGGATTGATATGAAAGGAGTATTACTACCATATTTTGGGCTTTTTTTCAAGGAAATTAGCGATTGAACTAAAATGATTTCTGAGTTATACTCTTCCCTCTTTTGGAGGGGTGGCCGAGTGGTTTATGGCGCTCGCTTGGAAAGCGTGTTCACGGCAACGTGTCAGGGGTTCGAATCCCCTCCTCTCCGCCACTAAAAATAGGCCAGCATTTTGGACGTGCGCTAGCACGCCCTGCAAGGGTGAAGATCGACAAAAAGTCGATCTGAATCAATCCCCTCTTTTACACCTTCTAAAGCTGCCTTAAGAGCAGGATGGTCAGCAAATTTGTTAATAGTAACCAGGCTCTGTTTTGGCTTTGCTGTATTCAAGAACAATGAAGTGCATGCCGCTGCAATTGCCAATGTTCCTATGATGATAATTTTCTTATTCATGATAATGCTTTATATGTTTGTGTGTTATCAAAAAGCGTCCTCCCGGAATTTTTCAAAGAAAAATATCCGGGACCCATAAGCCCAGCTTTGAGATAATGATCAGCTATATGAGGTTATAGATCCCGGATAATTGCTACGCAATTTCCGGGATGACGATTACTGAGTGGACTTGGCGTTTTCCCAAGGAAGTGGCTTACCATCAGCGCCTAAAACTAGGTCGCCTGAGCCGTCAAATTCCGCAGCCAAAAATGAATATTTTGGAGTGATTAACTTCACAGGCTTAATCTTTTGCCCATTGTGAAAAAATTCCTTCGCC
>JAYUHP010000101.1:0-4692 GCA_043766875.1 Rickettsiaceae bacterium | reverse complement strand
TACGCTATAAGCTTCTGGCCTGCCGCCCGAAGCTTTAGCGTAGGGTGGGTCCCGGATATTTTTCTTTGAAAAATTCCGGGATGACGGTGGGCTTAGTTCTTATCATCTGAGCCATTGGCTTTGCTGGCATATAATGCAGCGAAGTCTATAGGGTCAATCATAAGAGGCTGGAAGCCGCCTGATTGTGTCACATCAGCTATAATATTACGTGCAAATGGGAAGAGAAGTGCTGGGCAGTGGGTGCCAAGGATAAATTTACGATCTATCTCATTTTCTATGTTATATAAAGTAAATACGCCTGCATATATTAACTCTACGACGAATAATGGATCACTTTCGACAACCGCTTTGGCTTCGATATTTAATATCACTTCGAATATATCCTTATCTTCAGCAAGTCGGACTACATGCAGATCCAAAGATAGATCTATGCTTGGCTTTCCGCTGTTGCTTAAAGATGCTGGAGCTCTAGGATTTTCAAATGATAAATCCTTAACATATTGGGCTTCTACTGAAATTCTTGGGGCTTCTTGTTTTGTCATATATTCCTTAAATTAAATTGTTGGTAATGTTACGCCTGTTTGCTTCATATATTTCCCTTTTCTGTCAGCATATGAAGTATCGCAAGTCTGATCAGCCTTTAAAAATAGGAATTGGCATGCTCCTTCATTGGCATAAATTTTTGCAGGCAAAGGGGTAGTATTTGAAAATTCTAAAGTTACGTGACCTTCCCATTCAGGCTCTAACGGAGTGACGTTTACTATTATGCCGCATCTAGCATATGTAGATTTGCCTACGCATATTACCAGCACGTCTCTTGGAATGCGGAAATATTCTACGGTGCGAGCAAGTGCAAAGCTATTTGGTGGAATTATGCAGACGTCTGAAGTTCTGCTTACAAAGCTTTGATGACTGAAATCTTTCGGATCGACTACTGCAGAGTCAATATTAGTGAAAATCTTGAACTCATTGGATACTCTGGCATCATAGCCATAGGAAGATAATCCATAGGAAATGATCTTTTTCCCATCGGCATCTATTTTGATTTGATTCTCCGTGAAAGGCTCTATGATCCCGTGTGTTTTGGCCAAAGCTTTGATGGTTTTATCAGATAATATAGTCATTCATTATTCCACAAAATTGTTTTAAGCCATATGAAAATGAAATAATAGTTGCAAAATATCAACTATTACCTACAAATTAATCGAAAATCATTGACAGCAATGTGCGGTATAAGCTACAGATTGATGATGATTTGTGACTAAAATGCAAAATCTTTGTATTAAATACACCAAATTTGGAGAAAATACAAATATATTGTATTAGCCTCACGTTAATATATATTACAATAAAGTTTACCAAGCTGGCTGTGCCATGCGGGTGACCCCATAATTAAAGAGCTTTTTGATGTTCAAACGTTTTGCCGTATTATTATTTTCTCTTTCTCTGGCTGTGGCACATGTAGCAGCGAAACCAAAGAGCAATACAACGAAATCAACGCAACAAACCTATATTGCCCCCTTGCAAACTAGTTTTGTTTTGGACATCAATACCGGTAAGATTCTGCATAACGATAATGCCCATAAAAAGATTTACCCAGCCTCCATCACAAAATTAATGACATTGTACCTTGCCTTTGATGCGCTGGAGAAGGGAAAAATATCGATGCATACCATGTTACCTGTTTCAAAACATGCCCAGTCTATGAAGCCAGGTAAATTATGGCTTACAGCTGGGCAGAAAATTTCAGTGCATGATGCGATTTTATCATTGATCGTTAAATCAGCAAATGATTCGTCAGTGGTAATAGCTGAAGCTCTTGCAGGTTCGGAAGATAAATTCGCGCAAATAATGACAATGAAAGCGAAAGAGCTTGGAATGTACCATACTCAGTTTGCCAATGCTTCTGGTTGGCATGATAAGCGCCAATATTCAACTGCATCGGATTTAGCCAAGCTTGGTCTAGCCATCCGTGAGGATCATCGAAAATATTACCCATTATTCCGTAAGACTAGCTTTGTCTATAAGGGAAATATGATAAAGGGACATGATAAGGTTGTAGCTCAATATGTAGGTGCTGAAGGACTGAAAACAGGCTTCCATAGCCAGAGTGGGTTCAATCTTATGACTACTGCTTCTCGTAATGGTAAAAGTCTTTTAGCAGTTGTGACGGGTGGACAGTCTGCAGCTCACAGAACTAACAGGATGGTTACACTGCTAGATAGGCATTTCGGGCTAGAAACAACTGGATATCAGCCTCCTGCTGCGTCGCCAAAGAAGAGCAATATTAGGAAGAAATATCCAGATATAAAATTGGCTAGCAGCAAGAAGCCTAAGAAGCGTAGCAAGATACGCAGGGCTTAGGATTCTGTAGTTACGGTCAGCATTTCCAATCATTATGAGTATAGAGTGGGACTTTCTTCAGCAACTGCTCATGAGAGCCTTCTGCGATAAGAGCTCCATTATGTATCAGCATGATTTTATCAGCATCCTTGATCGCTGAAATTCTATGAGCTACGGAAATAATAATCTTATTTTTCATGAGCGTTCGGATATGCTGGAGCAGCTCATGTTCAGACTCCATATCTAAAGCGCTTGTCGCTTCATCTAAGAGCAGTATCTCCGGATTGCCATAGAGGCCCCTGGCCAGAGCTATTCGCTGCTTCTGACCGCCGGAAAGCTGTGTGCCCTTTTCTCCAACATAGGTCTCTATTCCATTAGGTATGGAATCCAGCACTGCTTTTAAGCCTGTGAGTTTTATCACATAGTCAAGTGAACCCAAATCCCTTCCCAAGGTTATATTCTCTTTTATAGTTGTTGAGAATAGGAAAGGGTCCTGAGGGATATAGGCAATTTTGGAGCGTAGTTCTTTATTCGAGGTTAGATCTACCTCTTTGTCATTTATCTTGATCCGAAATGTCTTTGGTCTATATATTCCCATAAGGATCTGCAAAATCGTGCTCTTACCGCTTCCTGATGGGCCTGCGATGCCTATGAACTGTCCTGCTCCAGCTTCAAATTCTATATTTTTTATAACCTCAGTATCTGGACGAGAGGGGTAAGAAAAGTTTTTTGCGCTGAAGGACAGTCTTAATGGCCCATGGAACTTTGATGTAACAGGAGAGATGTGGCTCAGCTGTTTTTCTGAGAGCTCAAATACTCTATCCGCTCCAGCGAAAGATTTTTGCAAATCCCCCATGACTTCTGCAACTCCCCCAATGGCAAAAGCAGTCGTAGCTGAGTAAAATATAAAAGATACCATGCTGCCTGATGAAATGATTCCTTCAAGCACATCAATGCCCCCAATTCTCAGTACAAGCAGCAGGAGCGATGTGATGACGAAAATGGATAATGCGAAGAATAAAGCTCGGACTTTCAGATAGCCGGATGTTAGTTCATCGGATTCCTTAGATTTTTCTATGAGCTTAGCTATTCTATATTCTTCTACATTGAACGAATATACGACCCTGATATTGCTCAGGGTTTCACCTATTATTTCCTCTATATTGGCTTTTTGTGCATGTAGCTCTTTGGCCATAATTCGCACTTTCTTTCCAACGAATTTTATGAGCACAAGTGTTACCGGTAGCGAAATTATGACAATGAGCGACAATTTGGGATTTTGGAGAAACATCATTACAATGCCACCAATAATCATAAATATATTACGTATGCTGAATGATAAAATATTGGTGATAATGTCGCCTATAAGCGACAAATCATGAGAGAATCTGCTTATGATATCGCTTACTTTTACGCTCTCGAAATATTCTATAGGCCTGTCAAGAAGAGCCTTGTATGTCTTGATTCTTATATCAGAAACTATATTAGAGCTTATGCTATTGATATAATATGCCCTTATAAAACTTGCCATCCCAAGGACCAAAACTGCCACTACCATCTGCAAAATCGCACTATTTAGGGAGTCCATGTTATTTGCAGCTATCCCATGGTCTATCATTAGCTTCAAAATATGCCCAAAGGAAAGCATAGCTAGGGAAATGGCAGCTATTGAAACCATGACTATAATTAGCCCAAAGGAGTGTTTTTTGAGTTCTAAAAAAAGCCTTAGAGCAGTGTCATTCATGTTATAGCTCCAGCTTTGTAAATTGGCTCAGTTCCTCGGATAGTAGGGACATTAGTTCAATGCCATCTTTACTGACCCAAATCTCTTTATCAAGGCGAAAATGATATGGACCGCTGACAGGAGATGCAAGCCATATTTCCTGGGCTGCAGAGTGCTTATTGATTATATATTCCCCTTTTTTAGTGGTAAGCTTTAGCATATCCACAAGAAAATCCACATCAATCACGCCTGCTTCATCTTGGCTCTCAATCTGGTCTGCGATATGGGCGATTGCCTCTTCCGCCAAGCGGCTAAAATTATCTTTTTTCATAAGTAATTGGTATTTTTAATGGCTAGGTAGTATAATAGCAAAAATTTAAAAAATAAATTTAATTATACTCCTCATTATTGAAAATACTGAATTTTATGCGAGTATTTTTGAGGAGACGGGGAAAATCTTTTGGTTTTTTAAAAAGCCAGCATAGCCGTTCCTATGTGCTTGTTAAAAAGCCCAAAATTTTTTCTGTATGCCAAAAAGACGAAGCAGAAAAACAGTAGATTCAATTATGAGGAGTACATGGGCAGACCTGATAAAATCACTCTTTCGGGAAGGGTTTACGTAAAAT
>JAYUHP010000100.1:0-12336 GCA_043766875.1 Rickettsiaceae bacterium | reverse complement strand
TCACACAATCTATCTGCTGGTGTAAGATTTGATATCTAATCTCACCACATGAGAAAATAATTTAAAAGGGAAGGCCAAAAGCCTTCCTTTTTTTATTTGCAGGCATATAATTTACCCATCAAACATATGTGGATAGATTCATGAAAAAATTATTACTTGCTTCAGTTGCGGCTGTGACCCTTTCTACTTCGGCCTTCGCCGATATGATCGACTACCAACTTTACCTAAGAGCCGATGCAATTACTTCCAAGTTCGTTATCGCAAGCACAGGTGGCAATCGTTATAAAAGTAGGATCAGCCCTGCTTTGGATTTAGGTGTTGGATATAATTTCATCGATAATATGAGAGCTGAGCTTGTATATATGCACAACTTCCCCGCGATGTTCAAGTCCAAAAGCGGCGGCAGTCTAAAAGCCAAGGTTGACGCTGCAATGGCAAGGTTAGCTATTGATGTTGTAGATTTAGATTTAGCCAAAATATTTATTGGGGCTGGGGTTGGTATAGCAAAAGTGAGCCATAGTATAAATTCCACCAAATCAGGTGGTAAAATCAATCCTGCCTATAATATACTTGCCGGCACTAGTTTTGGCTTGAATGACAGGACAAATCTTGAAATAGGATACGTCTTTGCTGATTATGGCAGAACTAAAGGCTTGAAAGGACTAAATGTTGGGGCGGTAAATTTACGTTCCCATAATATTTTTGCAGGCATTAGGTGGGAGTTGTAAGAATCTATGATTAGGATTGTAACGGCAGGCTTAGTACTGTTAATTATTTATAGTTTTTTGAATAAATCATGGAAGGATGAGGCCATTCATAAACCATCCAAAGCAGAAAATAGCTCTCAGATAACGCCTAAGCCCTTAGTCGAAAGGCCAACAGCTCAAGCTTCTACTACTGTGAGCACCACGATATTCGAGATTCAGAAGGATGATATAGTGCTTGGCAATAGGGATGCGAAGGTAGTCATTGTTGAATATTCTTCACCCACATGCCCGCATTGTTCATATTACCACAAAGAGGTTTTCCCAAAGCTTAAGGAAAAATATATAGATACCAATAAAATAGCCTATGTATTCAGAGAGTTTATTGGTAATAAGCAGGATTTAGATGGGGCCATTTTGGGAAGATGCTATAGGGATGAGAAAGATCCATTAAAGCTTACTAATGTGCTATTCGCTCAGCAAGACCAATGGGCCTTTAACAAGAATTACAAAGAGATTCTGGAAAACATAGGGCAGCTCGCTGGTATTTCGGTTGAAAGATTTAATGAGTGCCTTGGAGAAAAAGATATGGTAGAATTCTTAGCAAGTAACTCCAGAACTATAATGACTTACCAAGGCTTTCCTGGCACTCCATCATTTTTCATGAATGGTAAAATCCACAAGGGCGTCTATAGTGTTGAAGCATTATCGAATGAGATAGATAAAATACTTGCAGAAGGACAAAATGACCAAAAAGCAAAGACCGATTAATCCATTGAACGTAAGTACAAACCTGGTATCAGGGGTGCTGGTTGGGTTGTTTATTGGGGTAAGTCTTGATAAATATTTAGATCTTAAGCCTATATTTACTATTATCTGCTTGATTTTGGGCATTTGCGCCTCTGCACGTCTTGTATATAAGGATATAAAATGAGCCACAGCCCACTTGAGCAATTCCAACTCAAACCATTACTCTCATTAAATTTGATGGGGTATGATGTAAGCTTCACGAATTCTGGGCTATTTATGTTTATGGCAGCTTCCTCTGCCATCATGTTTATGCTTTATGCTTTGAGGCAAAAGGCTTTGGTACCTGGGCGCCTGCAGGCCTTAGCTGAATCATTATATCTAATGATATCGGACATGATTGACCAAAATATAGGAGAAAAAGGACAAAAGTTTTCGCCGCTAATTTTTTCTCTGTTCTTGTTTATTTTATTTTGCAACCTATCCGGGATATTGCCATATAGCTTTACCGTTACAAGCCACATAACAATCACCTTTGCTTTAGCCGCACTTGTTTTCTGCATAGTGACATTTGTTGGGTTTTGGAACCATGGCTTGCATTTCTTATCCCTGTTCTTACCACGCGGGACCCCTGTTTGGCTTGCCCCTTTGATAATATTGATAGAGTTATTTGCTTATTTAGCACGCCCAGTCAGCCTATCGCTGCGTCTTGCTGCCAATATGGTAGCCGGACATGTACTTCTTAAGGTACTTGCAGGGTTCGTAGTACTAATGGCTGTATTCTTTAAACCACTGCCCATACCATTTATAGTGGTGCTAATAGGCTTTGAAATCTTTGTTGCAATACTACAAGCCTATATTTTTACAATTTTATCTTGTGTATATCTCAACGATGCAGTAAATTTGCACTGATACAAGTTCTGAAATTAGCCGTACAAAGCGATTTGGAAACTTGTGGAATTTATATTATGGAGAGTTTGTTATGGATGCTACGTCTTTGAAATTTGTGGGAGCTGGTTTAATGGCATTTGGTATGCTAGGAGCAGCTATTGGTGTGGGTAATATTTTCGGTTCACTGCTCAACTCTATTGCTCGTAACCCTTCAGCAAGTGAGCAGCTGCAGCGTATGGCTTTCATCGGAGCTGGTCTCGCTGAAGCTATGGGTCTTTTCTCCTTTGTTATAGCAATGCTTCTCATTTTTACGTAAATTATGCCACAGCTAGATACCTCTTTTTTTATCTCGCAATTTTTCTGGTTAAGCATTTGTTTTGGGATTTTTTACCTCTGCATAAGGTTTTTCGTAATTCCCAAAGCAAGTTCTATCATCACCTCAAGACTGCATATTATCCATGATGATGAGACTCACGCTAAAATAGCTAATCTGCAAATTACAGAGCTTAAAGCCTCTATCCATATTAAGATTCAGGAAGTTGATGGATTAATCGAAAATATGAAAAATGAAGCTAATATTAAATTCGAGAAACATTCCAAAGCAAAGCTTGAGGATTTTAAGAAAAAAATAGACACTGAGACTCGTGCCGCAATTGATTCCATATCAAAAGCTCATCACGAAGCTCTGTCAAAGCATGAAATTGGTAGCCTCGTAGAGATATCTAGCAAGCAAATTATATCTAAGATTGTGGGGACAAATCATGCTTGATGAAAGAGCTTGGCTGGCAATTTGCTTTACCATTTTTGTTATAGTCTTCTATAAACCGATTAAAAAAGCCATTCTATCGTTCCTAGACAACAGAATTCTGCAGATCCGTAATGAGCTGGGAGATGCAAGAAAAGCCAAAGAAGCTGCTAATGCAAAACTTCAGGAGATACAAGAGCGTCTCAATGCCACTGAAAAGAAGCACCGCGAGATGATCACTAGTGCAAAGCTCGAAATAGAAAAAATATTCGAAGAACGTTGCAAAGGATTCGAAAAATCGCTAGAATACAGGCGAAATGCAGCAGAAGAACGGATAAGTCAAATGCAGAAAGAGGCTTTGGAAGCTATGGAAAAAGAGTTTTTGTCACGTGTGGCAAGTTCTGTCTCGTCCTATTTTCAAAGCAAAAATTCTGCAGATCTTGATTTAGCCATCATATCTTCCATCCCTCAATCTCGACAGAACGACTCTAATTAGTATTTTTAGAATTGTTCAATCAAATTAGGTAATTTAAATGATTAATATAGAAGAAGTTAAGAAATTGTCACGCTTATCCAAGATAAAATTTTCCGATGAAGAAATGAAGGATATGATACCCAAACTGCAGAATATTATAGGGCTTATCAAGGAGCTTCAACATGTTGATACAGATGGCGTAGAACCTTTAACCTCAGTTGTGCGCACTGTGCCATATACGAGAGAAGACAAGGTCACAGATGGTGGGATAGAAGATGATTTATTTATAAATGCACCCGGTAAATCTTCTGCTCTTGCTAAAGAAATAAAATGTTTTGTAGTACCAAAGGTAGTGGAATAATGTCAGAATTAGTAAAATTAAAAATATCCGAAACAATTGACGCCCTCAAGAGGAAGGATTTCTCTGCAACTGAGTTAGTTGAAGCTCATTTAAAGCAAATGGAAAAACACCAGAATCTCAACGCTTATATTCTAGGCACCCCTGAATCCGCACTAGCATCTGCCAAGGAATCAGATAGCAGAATCTCCAAAGGAGAAATGCGTAAATTGGAAGGCATACCAGTCGGCATCAAAGATCTATTCTGCACAAATGGTGTACGCACTACATCATGTTCTAAGATATTACATCATTTTGTACCTCCATATGAATCTACTGTAAGTAAAAATATTGCTGATAATGGCACTATTATGCTGGGTAAGACTAATATGGATGAATTTGCAATGGGATCATCCAATACTACAAGCTATTTTGGAAATGTTATAAGCCCTTGGAAGGCGAAAAATGGAGCAGAGCTAGTCCCTGGTGGATCATCCGGTGGGTCAGCTGCGGCCGTATCCGCTTTTATGGCAATGGCGGCTCTGGGAAGTGATACTGGAGGTTCTGTAAGACAGCCAGCAGCTTTTACAGGATTAGTCGGTGTTAAGCCAACCTATGGACGCTGCTCAAGATACGGCATGATAGCATTTGCTAGCTCGCTTGATCAAGCTGGCGTGCTTACGAGATCTGTAGAAGATTCTGCGATAATGTTAGAGGCAATGATGGGATTTGATCCTAAGGATTCTACATGCCTAAATGTGCCGGTACCAGAGCTACGTTCAGCCGTATCCAAATCTGTAAAGGGTATGAAAATTGGAATTCCAGTTGATATGATGAGCCAAGAAGGAATCGACAAAGCAGTTATAGATATGTGGCAAAATACAATTTCTATACTCAAGTCTGAAGGAGCTGAAATCCTAAATGTAACTCTCCCAACAGCAAAATATGCTCTTGCTGCTTATTATATTATCGCTCCTGCAGAAGCATCTTCAAACCTAGCTCGTTATGACGGTGTACGTTATGGTCTTAGAGTTGAAGATGACAATATGTCATTAAATGATATGTATGAGGCTACCAGAAGCGAAGGATTTGGGGCTGAAGTAAAGCGTAGGATTATGATAGGAACCTATGTGCTTTCATCCGGCTTTAGAGATGCATATTACACCAAGGCTCAGAAAGTCCGTAGACTCATAGCTAATGACTTCAATTCATCTTTCGAGAAAGTAGATGCGATAGTCTTGCCTACTGCTCCAACCGTCACTTTTGGTATAAATGAAAAGCAAGATGATCCAGTAACTATGTATCTAAACGACATATTTACTATCCCTGCAAGCCTTGCCGGGCTTCCTGCTATGTCAGTGCCTGCTGCAATGCATGATGGGCTGCCACTTGGGATGCAGGTTGTGGGTAAAGCTCTGGATGAATATACGATGTTAAAGGTTGCTGATGCGATAGAAAGAAATATTAAGTGCGATTTTACGCCTAAGGAGTTTTAAATGGCTTATATATCAGGAAACACGGGCAGATGGGAATATGTCATAGGACTTGAGGTGCATGCTCAAATTACCTCTCATTCCAAGCTTTTCTCCGGAGCAAGTACAGAATTTGGAGCGAGTCCTAATTCACAAGTGTCTTTAGTAGATGCGGCGATGCCTGGCATGCTTCCAGTACTTAATGAGTTTGTAATCAAACAAGCTATAAAAACTGGGCTTGGGCTTAAAGCAACGATTAATAAGCATTCCATATTTGATCGTAAAAATTATTTCTATGCTGATCTGCCGCAAGGATATCAAATATCTCAATTTTACTATCCAATAGTTTCAGATGGGGAAATTAATATTATTACCGAGGAAGACAAGTCAAAGAAGGTAAGAATCAATAGGTTGCACTTGGAACAGGATGCAGGGAAATCTATGCATGACCAATCCCCTACCAGTAGCTTTATTGATCTTAACAGGTCTGGGATTGCCCTTATGGAGATAGTGACAGAGCCAGATCTATCCTCCCCTTTCGAAGCAGCTGAGTACCTCAAAAAACTCCGTACCATATTGAGATATTTAGGCACCTGCGATGGGGACATGGAAAAAGGCTCCATGAGATGCGATGCTAACGTATCTGTGCGTAAACCAGGAGAGCCGCTCGGCACAAGATGCGAGATCAAGAATGTCAATTCTGTGCGAAATGTTATGCGCGCTATAGAATATGAGGCAATGCGCCAGGTACAGCTACTGGAGTCAGGTGGCAAGGTTGACCAAGAGACGAGGCTTTTTGATGCTGATAAATGCGAAACAAGGACTATGCGCTCTAAAGAAGATGCTCATGATTATCGCTATTTCCCAGACCCTGATCTGCTGCCAGTAGAGCTGGAACAAAAGCTTATAGATTCTATAGCTTCTTCCATGCCGGAGCTGCCAGATGATAAGATCATTCGCTATGTGAAGGATTTTGGTCTAACAGAATATGACGCAGCCGTGCTATGCGAAGATAAGCTCGTCGCCGATTATTTCGAGGAAGCTGCTAAAGAGGTAAGCGCAAAAATGGTTGCTAACTGGATCACGAGTGAGTTATTTGGCCTGCTAAATAAGGATAATATTAGCTTAGAAGATTCTAAAATCAGACCAGCTCATATTAACAAAATGGTATCTTTGATAGAACAAGGAACCATATCTGGCAAAATAGCAAAGGTAGTTTTTGAGGAGATGTTCACATCAGGTGAACAGCCAGAAAAAATCATTCAAAATAAGGGGCTTGTCCAAGTATCAGATGAAGGTGCTATCAAAGCAATCATTGCTGAAGTTCTGGCAGAAAATCCCGACTCTGTTGAAGGATATAAGTCTGGAAAAGATAAGCTATTTGGGTTCTTCGTCGGACAAATTATGAAAAAAACTGGTGGCAAAGCTAACCCTGCTGTGGTGAATGATTTGTTGAAAGAAGCGCTTTCAAACTGATACGAAGAGCAACATCTGATTTAGCTTGACGCGTTCTAAGGTTCAAGTTATTCTTGGTAACAGAATTAAGAATTAAGAGGGTCTATGAAAAAAATCGTATTTTTGTTTTGTGTATCATTGTGCTTAGCTGCCTGTTCGCAAAGTACTTACAACAAAAAACCAATGTTAGGCAAAATTCAAGATACTCACGCTGCAGTTAGATATTTTGAAGATGAAATGAGCTTTACAACCAATCCCGCTGGAGTTAAAGCAGCAATCGCTAAAGGGCAGGCTGTAATTATTGATGTCCGTAGGGAAGTAGACTTTAAAGCTGGTCACATACCAGGAGCTGTAAATATTCCTTTTGATAAATGGGATAAATTTGAAGGTGATCAAACTCAGTTTCCTCATTTAAGGAAAGATGTATTTAATTATGTATATTGCTACGAATTATTGTGCAATTTGGCGCAAAAAGCTGCGAAGAAATTTGCGTCTTTAGGATACCCATCAAAAGAAGTGAAAGGTGGATTTCAAGGTTGGAAAGAGCATCACTACCCAGTGGATAAATAATCATATCATCCACTGCATTACTACTTTGAGCTAACACCTCTAACCCTCACAATCTGCACAATGCTCACCAATATTATAAGCCCTGTACCTATTAATTCGATTGCACCTTGGGCTTCACCAAAAAACGCATATCCGTAGATATGGGCGAATATTACGCCCACTACGAAGAAAGGCATTATAACACCAGCTCTTGCAGACCCTAGCGATTTGAATCACTGCTGCGAGAAGATCTCATTAGGTTTTGCTTCAAATGGGCGGCCATCATAAAATAGTTCTATTTTTGAGATCAGCCCATTATTACAAGTTAGAAGTGAAGCTCCACTTAAAGTACCAATAGGCAAAGGTAAATCTATATCTAAAGCGAGCATGGCTTGATTTCCAGAGCCAAATTTTGCACGTATGGTAAGACTATTGAAAGCTCTCACAAAATTTTTTATTGATTCCACAACAGCCTCTTTTCCTATTACTTCTGCTAGTGGTGACACAAGTGTAATATCAGAATTTAGGTATTGCCCAATATCAGAGATATGCTTATTGCTCAATGCTGTGTAGTAAGATTCGGCTATTTTTTCAGACATTATTTCTCTTATTGTATTCATATAGAGCCTCTGTTATATTATAAGTATGCTGATAGTTTAATATAAGGACACTGATATGTCAACATCTAAAAATATGAATGTTACGGGGTTGATAGGTTATAAGCTGAAACAGGCTCAGCATACCTTGCGCATTCACATGGACGAGGTGCTTAGACCACTATCTCTAACCACTCCTCAATATGCTGTTCTTGCGCAGTTAGAATTGAGACCAGGCATCTCCAATGCCGCCCTAGCCCGCGCTTCGTTTATTACAGCACAAACCATGCATGGTATTGTTTCTAACTTAGAGAAAAATAACTTGGTTAAACGAAAAAGCGACCCACAGCACGGTAGGATCCTTTGCACTGAATTAACGACACAAGGCCTTAAAGCTGTCCAACAAGCCCACAAAATCATTGGCAGAGTTGAGGCAAGCATGACTTGCTCAATGACTGAAAATAATAGATCTCTCTTGGAGAAGTTGCTTATTGAGTGCTTTAATAACCTGAATACCAACAGAATTGCTCAATAAAATTATTGCTTACCTTTCTTCGACTCTATAGCAGATTTATAAGCCATATCAAACCATCTTTGCAAAAGATCCTCATCTTCTAAAGCCTCTGGCAATACTAAAAAATATGACATGGAGATAGTTTTGCCTTTTGAATTATATGTAAAAGGTCTAGAGCCTTCAGATTTGAAATACTCAGTCGTATTTGAATCTGCCTTAAAATAAAGTTCATTATCAACAATTATTGCAAACATTAGATCGGATTTATAAATTCCATAACCACCAAACATAGGTTTGATTTTTATATGACCAAATTGGTCCAATATTTCTTCTACATATTTTGCAAATTCTTTACTGGACATACTAAATCTGATCCTGCTTCTTAACCCTCACAATCTGAAAAATACTCACTAATATTATGAGCGAGGTGCCAATAAACTCCATGGCACCTTGGGCTTCCCCAAAGAAGGCGTATCCATAAATATGTGCGAATATCACCCCTACCACAAAAAATGGCATTACAACACCTGCCCTAGCCGTCCCTAGCGATGTAAATAGCGCGAAGTATTGGATGCATGACATCAGTGCTAGCAATATGAACCATGGATGATAGAAGGTAGCCTGAAGCTCGGCTGTAGTGCCTTCAAATACAACCACTACCATTGCTAAAAGAAAGGTAAACAAGTTTGAGTAGAATAGCTGGGTTATATTGCTATCCCGCTTGCTTACAACCTTAATGACCAGGTTAGATAGCGACCATAAAATAGCGCTGGAAGCCGCAAGTAGACCTCCAACATTCAGTATATTAGCATCCGGCTTGATTATCATCGCGGCGCCTATAAAGCTTAAGGAAAGATTAAGCATATCAATTTTTGTAAGGGATTCTTTCAGAATAATGCGAGAGAAGATGCAAGTCAGTATCGCATCAGTGTAGGCAATAGCAACCACATTTGCTATTGATGTTAGAGATAAAGCATTAAAATACATGAAATATGCAATGATGCTAAGTAGGCTGCGAAGAAAATGTAGGAAGATATGCTGGGTTTTGATGGAATGCCTAAAGTAAAGCACAAGGCCAGCAATAATAATAGTAGCTATCAAATTATAGCTGGATATCAAAACACTTAATGAGAAATCGAGAGCGGTATATTTTACTATCGCAACTATGGATGCTGCCATAAAGCAATTGAGAACCATCCATAGGATAGCCCTCAATTGTGCATCCCTTACTAGCCTGGCGTTCATCCTTCCTTCTTAGGAGCAGCAGCCTCTGGGGCGACAGCCTTCTCTGCTTGTGGCTCCACTGCTCCTCCTTCCACGAGAAGTGCTTTGATACGATCCAATTCCAATAATCCTGGATATAAAGTATCATTTATAATAAATGCCGGAACACCTTGGATCTTCAACTCACCAGCAAACACAGCCAATTTTTGTTGAGAATCTTTTATCTCCTGGTTATCAAACTCACCCTCTATAGACGTCACAGAGATATTGTTCTTCTCCAATATAGCAACTATATCTTCCCTTGAAGAAATTTTCTGAGACATAATGGCATTATTTACAGTCCTGAATTTATCTGGGAAAAGCTTAAATACTGACAGCAATACCTTTGTGGTATATTCAGAGCTTTCACCAAGAATTGGCAAAGGCTTGTAGAAAACCTTCACGTTCTTATCACTATCTAATAGCTCTTCTATAGTAGAATTAGCCTTCTTGCAATAACCACAATTTGGATCATAGAACATAACGACCACTGAATTTCCACTACCAACCACTGGGAAACTCTTATCGCCTTCAATCTCACCTTTCTTTTGTTTAATAACCTCATTCACCTTAGCAGACATCTCATCCATCTTGCGTTTATGCATCTTTTCAATAGACTCAATAATCACTTCCGGATTATTTAAGATGAATTCTTTTACTATTCTTTCCAGATCATCCTTTACAACTAAAGACTTACCTTCCGATTTTTCCTCCACCGAAGTAACGGCAGAAGGAGTAGAGGACGTCCTTTTCCACGCCACAAAAGCCAAGACCAATACAAGAGTAACTAATAATATTTTACCGACACGATCTCTAGATTCCATAAAATCACTTAATTTAAATTGATTAGAAGAAACGATATAAAAATTTTGTATGAAATGCAATCTATATTATTGTGGTTGTGTGATAAATAATTTAACATCGTCTAATTAGTTAATGGGTTGAGTAGTGTATGAGAATATTAATAGCCTGTATATTGAATCTGCTTCTTTCATTAGTAGCTTATTCTGAAGAGGATACAAAAAAAGAACTGATCAGCGGAATATATTCCTGGGCACCGTATCAATTTACCAAACCTACTACTACAGGCAGCATTATAACCGGAATGGATGTACAAGTTGCCAGTGCGCTGTCGCATATGGTTGGGGTAAGTCTTAGGCTTGAGGAAGTGGATTGGGAAAAGCACCAGCTAGATATACAGAACGGCGGTAGAGATATAGCCTTTGGAGCAACATATACGAACAAGAGGGCAGAATTCGCCAATTTTTCACTTCCCTATCGCTTTGAAGAAAATTCCCTCTTTGTACGCAAAGATGCCAGTAAAATACTAAAATTTCAAGATACAAAAGGCTTTCTGTCCGAAGTAGAACGCCAACACTATCGTCTTGGCATTACTAATGGATTTGCATATGCAGATCAAAGTATCAATGAATTCATAAGTGATGGCGTAAATAGCCATATGATCGTGGTATCAAGTGATGATTTAATAAACCTCAATATGCTTCTTAAGGGAGAAATAGATGGATTCATTGCAGATAGAGTGGTTGGCGCTGCGCTGATCATGAATCAGAATGCAGGAGATATTATAGAGGAGCAAAAACTGAACATTAAGACGCCTGTGCATATGATGTTCAGCAAGAAAACTGTCCCTATTGCTCTAGTGGACAAATTCAATGATGCTATCAAACAATTCGTCATGAGCAGCGAATATAGAGCCCTAGTACAGGAATATTTATACCCTATATTACTGCTTGAAACAGTCAATGCGGAGTGGTTCTTCATAATAGGCATAATTGGCACTATCTCATTTGCCATTTCTGGAATCGCAATAGCGGCCAAAGAGAGATCAACATTATTCGGTACATTTATTTTTGCAATGCTACCTTCTGTCGGAGGAGGAATAATCAGAGATATTATGATCAACAAGGGAGAGGAAGTGGATATTTTTCTGCACCCGCTATATATGTATTGCACCATAATAGTTGTACTTGTGGGATTTGTAATAGTCAGAATCTTCAATGTGTATAAGCAAAAAGATAAAAGCGACGAAGTAATATATAGATTCTGGGATAATGTGCTAATAGTTTCCGATAGCCTTGGACAAGCAGCGTTTATAGTTACTGGCGTAGTTGTAGTAGTAGTACACCGTATTGCTCCCCTCTGGCTCTGGGTGCCATTTTTTGCCTTCATCACAGCAAATGGCGGGGGGATAATTAGAGACATGCTACGCAGGGACAGGGTAATACATTGTATCTCGGGAGAAATGAGCGCAGAAGTATCTTTAGTTTGGGGGTTCCTATTTGGCCTATTTCTAGAACATAGCGCCCATAACCCTACTCCGGATAAGATACAAACTGCAGTGGTCACGGTAGTTATTGGAGCCTTTTTGACTCAATTAATAATTCATTATTTTAAAATACCAAATATATATTTCAGACCAAGCCTAAAACTTACTGTGAAAAAACCACAAAATTTTAATAATATATAATTAATTAAGATTTTTTTTGCACTTATCTAATATTTTATATAACCTAAATGGTAAGGAACGTTTTAGGAGAAGGCTCATGCTGTGGGATTTTTTAAATCAA
>JAYUHP010000099.1:0-4698 GCA_043766875.1 Rickettsiaceae bacterium | reverse complement strand
GGTTATAAGCGCGAAGGCCTTAGATGGGGTAATTGAAGCGATTGAATCCACCGCCCATAAATTTGCGCTGGGTGTTGAGTGGCATCCAGAATATCAAGGAAATCAGCTAGATATAGGAATCTTTAAGGCTCTGGTAGATGCTGCACGTGTTATAGGATGATATCGCATTACAAAAACCCTAATAACTTCCTTAACCGTTAATTTTACTGATCCTAACAATTTTGTTTATAATGGTTTTTATACACAAGGATTTCACATGTATGAAATATCACTTGCAATATAAGGTTTGGTTAACTTTCTTTATGAGATGTAATAACGTTTCTATGCGGGTTTTAGGTTGGCTGTTCATTTAGTTGTCAAAACTTATGGAGCGCTATGTTGTATCAATATTTGGAGCCTATAGCCAGGTACTATACACGGAGTTATCCACAATTTTTGTGGATAGTTAAATTCGCATAAATTAATTATTTTTACCTTTACTCCCGAACGTAGACAACTGCCTTACGTGGGATATGGCATTAACCTTCGTAGCTGGGTTATGTGGATGAAGGGCTGAATAAATATTGCTAAATCCTAATTTTGTAGCTTCTTTAATTCTTGCATCAACTTGGGTAACTTTTCTAACTTCTCCAGAAAGACCTATTTCCCCAAAAAATACACTCCCCTGTGGAAGGGGATTATTGCTTGCTGCTGAAATTAGGGCAGCAGCTACCGCTAAATCTGCAGCAGGTTCTGTAATTCTTAATCCGCCAGCAACGCTTAAGTAAACCTCAAAGGAGGATAAATTAAGCCCATATCGCACAGAAAGCACAGCCAAAATCATGGAGAGCCTGTTGGGATCCCAGCCCACTACAGACCTGCGCGGCGTTACCATATTGCATGGTGCTATCAGCGCTTGAATCTCAATAAGCAGTGGCCTTGAGCCTTCTATCCCTGCGAAAACACTGATCCCGCTCACATTATTCTCTCGGTCCATAAGAAATAGCTCAGACGGGTTTTTAACTTCCTTAAGCCCTTCGGATGTCATCTCAAATACGCCAATTTCATTAACGCTTCCAAAGCGGTTTTTCATAGACCTCAGGATCCGGTAATGATAGCTAGCATCTCCTTCGAAATAAAGAACAGTATCAACCATATGCTCAAGCACCTTAGGCCCAGCAAGCTGCCCGTCTTTGGTAACATGGCCCACAATCAAAAGTATTATATTATTAGCCTTCGCATAGGTTATAAGCTCATGGGTGGCAGCTCTTATCTGAGAAACTGTTCCAGGAGCTGAGGAAAAATCATCGGAATAAATGGTCTGGATAGAATCTATCACAACAAGCTTGATCTCGCTTTTTAGCTTATCCACAGTTGCAAGTATATCATGAACGTTCGTTGCCGCCAAAACATAGGAATCCTTGCCAAAGGCATTAAGACGCGAGGCGCGAAGCTTTACCTGCTCTGCAGACTCCTCCCCTGTGACATATAGCGACTTGACTCCAACCGATGCCAAGTCGGACGTAAGCTGCAAAAGCAGGGTGGATTTGCCTATTCCAGGATCGCCGCCAATTAGAATCGCAGAGGCCGGAACCAACCCGCCGCCCAAAACGCGATTCAACTCATCCATTGGCGTGATAATACGTGTATGCTCAAGATTCACATCCCCGCACAAGATCTCCGGAGAAAGCTCCCTGCCCTCACGCCTGGAAGTCGCGGTAGCTGGCTGCTCAATATCTTCATATATACTACCCCAAGACCCGCAGTCAAAGCACTGCCCAGACCATTTTGGTGCTATAGATCCACAATTGGAACATGTATATTGTTTTCTAATTTTTGCCACTTTTGTCCTTTCGTTTTTACGCAATCCCCACAAGGGCATTAGCAAAATCCTTCACATCAAACTTCTTGAGGTCGTCAATCCCCTCACCCAGCCCTATGAAATATATAGGAATTTTGAACCGCTCTGAAAGTCCCACTATCACACCAGCCTTTGCGCTTCCATCTAGTTTGGTCACTACAAGGCCATTAATATTTGCGATATTACCAAATTCTTCTACCTGTTTAAAAGCATTTTGTCCGGTTGTGGCATCTAATACCAAAAGACTATGCTGCGGAGCAAAGCCAGCCACTTTTTCCACCACCTTGGTTATCTTGGCAAGCTCTGCCATAAGATTTTGCTGATTATGCAGCCTGCCTGCAGTATCTATCATCAATATATCAGCTTTCTGCTCTATGGCTTTTTCTACCGCGGCATAAGCTACACTCGCGGGGTCAGAATTCTCAGTGCCTCTTACTACCTCGCATCCAGCGCGATCTGTCCATGTTTTTAGCTGCTCAATCGCTGCCGCCCGGAAAGTATCACAAGCTGCAACAATAACTTTTTTACCATCTTTGCGGAAACTAAGGGCTAGCTTTCCTATCGTAGTAGTCTTGCCATTGCCATTAACCCCGCAAACAAGAATTATGTTTAAGCTGGAGTCTTCAATCTCAAATTCTTTATGGTGCTTAGAGAGCTTCTCAGCTATGACTTCAGCAATTTTAGCCTGAACGATTTCTACAGGACTATCTTTCTCAAATTTTATGTTTTTGATCTGATCTATAACCTCAGCTGTTGTGCTAACGCCCATATCAGAGGAAATAAGCAAATCCTCAAGCTCTTCTATGGTACCTGCGTCCAGCTTTCTGCCAGAAAAAATATTGTGAAGCCCGCTCGAGATTTTGCTGCTCGTCGCCTGCAATGCCTGTTTAATTTTTCCGAAGAAGGAGGTCATGTTTGTACCAATGGTGTAATGACACCCTAGTTGAAAAGTAATTTTCTCTGTTCATTCAAGAAATTCTGCATCTGATCGATATTGAGCGACTTATCGATATTATGAGGATCAATAGGCTTGTTCGTAGTCCTTAAGAACTCAATAACCGATTTTAGATCCTTATTCTCTGTCACAATATGCTGCTGCAAATATTCCAAATCTGTAAGACGATTAAGCATGGAGTAGCAAATCGCAAGCCTTAGTATGTCCTGGCTTTCCTCCCCCTTAATCACCACGCCATCAGCCACTTTCTGCTTAAGCTCTGGCTCAATCAATTTGATATAATCTCCCCATTTATGATTTCTGAACAATGCCTCTGTCTTTAGAGCGAAAGCATCATCATTTGTATCATCCCCAATATATACCAAAGCTTCATCATATTTGCCCATATCTATCAATGCTTTGGCTTTTAGGTAGCGGCGTTTTTGATGTTCTGCGATACCAAAATTTTCGTTATCGGTATCATCTAGGACTTTCAAAGCTTCGGCGGGCTTTTTATCCATGAGAAGCACCAGCGCCAAGTGGTTAGCAGTTACCATACGTTCTACGCCTCTCAAGCGGTACATCACCTGGTGATCTAGAACCTCAATAGCCATATCCAAAAGATCCAGATTCAGCATCCTACGGGCGATCCCTAATACTACCCTATCACCTTCCGCTCCAATTGGTGTGAATTCCTTAAACTCATAAAATAAAGCTATTACTGTAAAGTCATCAAGCTCATTCACCTCGTCTGAGATGAAAATACGGTGATATAATTCCACGATTTGGGAAGTAACAAAGAAATTATTATCGCTTTGCCTACCGAAGGCGTCAACAATATATTTATATGTGCGAATAGCATTCACCACATCATCATTTTGCTTATATGCAAGAGCCAGAGAAAGCAGTAGCTTCATCTCCAGATTATCCCCTCTCCATACAAAACGCAGCTGATTCAGCCTTTGTACCGCAGAAATCCAATCCATTTTTTTCTGCTCATATAATATCTTCACTAGCTGCAGATCTGCCATCATATATTCACGGCCATTTCTGGCGTTATCTCTAACCTCTCCAAGCAGCTGCTCTGCCAGATTATATTGATTCTGGAGGTAGTAATATTGTGCTCTGTAATATTTGAGATTATTATTTACCGAAATATCCTGAGAGGCCTTAACTGCTCCAAGGAGCATGTCAATAGATTTAAAATTCTTACGCCCGAGATAAATCTCAAACTCAGCAAAAACTAGTTTCCAATAGAGCTCATCTGAATATGAGTCTAACAATTTATTGCCATGAACACCTATAGATTCAGGAAGATTTCCTAACAAATATTCATTATATCTGTCCCAAAGATTGATCTCGGCTATAGCTTGGGTATGCACATAATTATTTTTTAAATCTGTAAAGACTACCCTCGCATCAAGGGACTGATCTGTAAACATTAAATCTAAGGCTTTTACTAACAAAGTGGTAGGAGCTAAAAGCTCATCTGAAGGAGTTTTCGAGGCTAAAGTAATTAACCCTAAGGATTCTGGATACATACCATTGGCGAAATAGAATTTAGCTAAATCCAATCTAGCTTTGGTCTGACTTATATTATCTGCAGCTTGCACCAACCCACCAAGCAGTAACTGCTTCGTTTGAGTAAAATTGGCTTTATCCACATCCAACAAAACAGGTGGCAGAATTGTTTTGTTACCCTGCAGAGCGTTTATTTCGTCGCTCCCAGCTCTTGGCATGGTATAATGAGAAGCTATTTCTATTGATTTTGTATTATCGTTATAGGCAACTTTAACATCTTCTGAGATCAAAGAAATCGCAAGACCTTGTACAGAAGGTAGGATCTGATAATCCACCATGCTTCTTTCTTTTTGAACCCCAAAACCTGCCTGAGGCAAAGGAATAGCTACCAGCAAATCACCAA
>JAYUHP010000098.1:0-4699 GCA_043766875.1 Rickettsiaceae bacterium | reverse complement strand
TCTACCTACGCCAAGGCTTCGGTAGACACTCATACGCTATAAGCTTCTGGCCTGCCGCCCGAAGCTTTAGCGTAGGGTGGGTCCCGGATATTTTTCTTTGAAAAATTCCGGGATGACGACAATAACGTTTTCGCTGGGATGACACCAACGTTAATAAGCCGCGAATATTACTACAGGACTTGTGAATTTGCAAGATGGTTGTTTTGTTGATTGACTGAGCTCATCACTCATAAGTCTTACCTTACATATCTATATGATTACTACAGAATGGATAGCTATCATCGCTGAACTTGATTTCTCTTCTTAAAGAAATTGCTGATACGAGTAGCTACATTAGGCTTCTTGTCTAAAGGCTTCTTGGCTAATTTTGCCATCATCATGTCAGCCGCAGCATGAAGTTTTTGGTCTGTAGACATCCCCAATTGATCCTGCATACGTAATGCTGTTTCCATTACAACTTGATTATTATGCATAATATTTGTTACAGGAGAGTCTGATGGTGGTATTTTAGGTGCCGTCTGCTTTTTTTTCACCTTGGTATATATTTCTGATTTTCTTGCTGAGTCAGGTATTTTTGAATCTGCTGCTCTAAGCTTTTCCCACTCTTCATTTGAATGTTTTAATCCTTCCTTATCCCATCTTTTGGTGTCTTTTACTAACTTTGCCTCTTTCGCTGCATCGTTTGATTCCTTGACCTCTTCATAGCCTTTCATATCTTATACTCCATATATTCTGAATTACCCCTAATTCTAACCGAAATCTTAATAAATTAATAGAAAATTATATCTTACGTAGCGAAAACCAACTATATTCAGTGGCATTTATGTTACTTTTACCAACCATACGACAAAACTCTTGATTAATTTTAACTATGACATACTATGATTTATAATAAAATTATGGGGCCGTAGCTCAGCAGGATAGAGCGAGTGATTCCTAATCACTAGGCCGGAGGTTCGAATCCTCTCGGTCCCACCATATACTCAATTGATTTGAACTTGCTGCGTTGTTGCTCGTCGACTCACCTATTAAAGTATAGGCATCGCTCCTCGCGTCTAGCATCAAGTCCAACTGAATTGAGTATAACACAGCAATAATAATTTAGAGGTAACTTATGAAAAAATATGCATTACTACTAGCAACAATGACAATTCTTTCTGGATGCTTGCCAGTGATAGGTGGAGCGGCTGTCGGGACAACATTGGGAGCAGCAAAAGATCGATCGATGAGTGAAGCGCTTGATGATGTCAAAATTTCAGCTGGGATCAAGAAATCCTTTTTGTCAAAAGGCTTCCGTAGCCTTTATACAAAAATAGATGCTCAGGTTGTTGAAGGTCGCGTGCTCTACACTGGGACAGTTGCGAGTGATGAAGATGTGATGACGGCAATGGATATTGCATGGGAACAAAATGGCGTGAAAGAAGTGGTGAATGAGCTACAAATTAGTGAGAATAGTGATTACTTCGACGCCGCCCAATATGCGAGGGACAGCTGGATTACAAGCCGTATTAAAGCGAAGACTATGGTTGATCGTGAGATTAAGTTCGTGAATTACACTATCGTCACTTCCAAAGCTGTTGTCTATTTGTTCGGTATAGCGCGCTCAAGCGAAGAGCTTGACAAGGTGACGAATATCGCAGCTGAAGTTAAGGGTGTTGACAGGGTAGTTAGTCATGTTCGGGTTCGGGATTAGCACAAAAATCCGAAATTAGCCGTACAAAAGTACGTCATCCCGGAAATTGCATAGCAATTATCCGGGATCCATAACCACAACAGCTGAGTATTACCTCAAATGCTAAGGTTATAGGCCCCGGATATTTTTCTTTGAAAAATTCCGGGGTGACGGTGTTTTTTAGTCCTGGATCCCGGCCTTCGCCGGGATGACATCACGCTTGCTTTAAAAACTGCACATATGAAATAAGCTTCAGCATTGCTGTTTCAGCGCGGAGAATGTTTTCTCCTAAGCTTACGGAATAGGAATTTGGCATGGCTTTGAGCCTAGAGAGTTCTTCGTTAGTAAAGCCACCTTCTGGGCCGGTGATGAGTAATATGTTATCCTGCTTAGCCACCTCAGACTCAAGCATTTGCCCTGTTTCCTCATGCTCATTAGCATAAATAATTGCATCATATTTTGATGCATCCAGTGATGCTAGATCCAAGCTTTCCGAGAGTTTTGGTACTGAAAGCTGCTCTGACTGCTCAACGGCTTCTATAATAATTCGGATTAAACGGTCCTGTTTGATGCTCCGATGCACTGTCCTACTGCTTATAATTGGAATTATTTCAGCAACTCCTAGTTGTACCGCCATGTCAAGCATTGCAGCAAGCCTGTCAGCCTTGATCAAACAGGGTCCTATGGATAGTTTGGGGTAGGAAAAACCCTCTCGAATTTGGTCTTCTATTGCTAAATTAATCTCTTTCTTGTCACAGTATATAATTTTTGTTAAAAATTCTCCTAGAGTCTCATTGAATATTCGAATTTTGTTGTCTACTTTAAGCCTAAGTACATTGCGAATGTAGTGAGCTGTGTCTCCATCTAATACGATGGGTCTACGTTCTAGGAAGTTATGGGGTAAATATATTCTGTTGGTTGAGCGGGTTTTCATTGTTCAAAGCAGTGTGTATTTCAGGAAGTATAGCACAGCTTAAGATATTTTGACAAGAAGCGTTAGTGATGAAAAAGACTATTAAGAGAATTGTGAATTTGGTAATGGGAGTGTCCGCTTCTGGTGATAAGAGTAACAATTTATTAGAGGATGTCATTGCAGAAGGCGCTGTATTTTGTCTTATTCTGGATCCTAATGGCGTGTCGGTACGCAGAGATCAGCGTTTTTTGGATTTAATGCCCCATAAGCAGGGATTTACAGATCTGGAATGTCTGGTAAAAAATCATTTAATTTCACAAGAAGATGGTAAGTTTCTTCAAGAAATGGTCAAGAAAGGTGAGCAATTTTGCAGTAGGTTTCGTGCTGCTTCGGGATATGCAAAAAAAATAGAATCAATTAAGGCCTATACCATCCCGAACAAGCAGAACCAAGGTCTTTATACTGTTATAATAGCAGAGCCTCTATATGGTCGTAAAAATAGCGAGCTGGAGTTATTTGAGAAAGCCAACGTCTCTGCTGTGTTAATTGACGAAGCTAATAAACCCCATTATAACACCCTTGCAGAAGAGCTAATCAAAGGCAAAGTAGATTTGGATTCGGTCCAAGAAGGTATTTTGCACATAGATGGGGTTAGTTATAAAATTTCTAGATTTCACCCATTAGGCTATGCTCATAATGAACTCATAGTTTTTGCAGAAAATTACGAGAGTAATTCTGCAGAGATGCTACAGTTTTTGGAGAGGTCTACGATACCCGGGGCCGTTATAAATAAGGATTTCAATGTAATCATGACTAATCAGGGTTTTGATAAATTGTTACCTATAAAGCAAGATAATATCAATAATTTCCTTGAGTTGATCCAAGAAGATGAGCATGTGAAATTGCGCCAAATGGCTGTGAGTAGGAAAAAAGGTGCTATACCGCCTCCACAGGAGTTTCATATAGCAAAATATAGTAAAACTATCTTGCTGAATATGAATCCAATATTTATAGAAAATAAGCCGCATTTTTCATGTGGAATATTTGATATTACGAAATATAAAACATTGGAGATGGACTTTGTTCAATCACAAAAAATGCAGGCAATAGGGCAGCTTGCAGGCTCTATCGCTCATGATTTTAACAATCTCCTAACGGCAATATTGGGTTTCTGCGATCTGCTCTTACTACGGCACGGTCCTGGTGATAAGTCTTTCAATGATATTATGCAGGTCAAGCAAAATGCCAATAGGGCAGCGGGGCTTGTGCGGCAGTTACTTGCATTTTCCAGAAAACAGGTATTAGTCTCAAAAATATTGGATGTTGGAAGCGTAATAGCTGAACTATCCAATCTGCTGATCAGGCTTTTGGGAGAGAATGTCCGTCTTGAAATTGAATATGGTAAAAGTCTTGATCTTGTTAAGGTTGATCACGTGCAGCTTGAGCAGGTAATTGTAAATCTTGCTGTTAACGCTAGGGACGCTATGAATGGCAAGGGAGATTTGTTAATCAAAACTTCTAACATAACCATAGATGAATCCTTCAACGAAGATGGGTATTCTGCTCCTGTAGGTGATGACCCTGTGGCTTTTGGCAAATATGTTCTCGTGGGGGTAAAAGATAGTGGCACAGGCATTCCAGATGATGTGGCTGAGAAGATGTTCGATCCATTTTTTTCCACCAAAGATCAATTATCCGGAACAGGGCTTGGACTTGCTACAGTATATGGTATAATCAAGCAGACTGGCGGATATATCAGATTTTGTACGAAGCTTGGAGAAGGTACAAGTTTCTTTATATTTCTGAAAGTGGTGCAGGGAGTTACTGGGCCTGTTGAGGCGGATACGAAGTCAGGCGATAAATTATTGGAGAGGTTACTTATGAATGAGCACAGCACTAGTGGAAAAATATTGATAGTAGAAGATGAGATTTCTGTTCGCTTATTTGCAACACATGCCTTGAACAATAAGGGATATAGCGTAGTAGAAGCGGATAATGCAGAAACTGCAATGGATATCTTGAATACAAGTGGTGAAGATATTGAGGTGGTCATTACCGATGTGATGATGCCAGGGATGACTGGTCCCCAGATGGTAGAAAAAATTCGTGTGAAG
>JAYUHP010000097.1:0-4713 GCA_043766875.1 Rickettsiaceae bacterium | reverse complement strand
TGTTTAGCTTGCCTTTCAGCTTCTTTTGTTACAGCGCAGGTGTTAAAAACAACCACATTATCAAGGCCTGAGATGGCTAGGTTATTTTTGATGATTTCGCTTTCATAGGTATTAAGCCTACAGCCGAAAGTGATGACTTCTTGATTACTCGTCATAATACTCACCCGAAGCAACAAGCGTCGCAGGACCGCTCATTATGATATTGCCATCTTTATAAAGCATCTCTAAAGATCCTAAAGCAAATTTTACCTTTACCTTATCACCCACTAAATCTAGTTTACGGGCAGCTGCAAAGCTGGCGCAAGCGCCGCTTCCGCATGCAAGAGTGAGGTGAGCTCCACGCTCCCATACTTGTAAAACTATGTCGGAGCCATCTATGCTCATGAAATTCACATTCACCCCATCAGTAAATAGTTCGTGCCTCTCGAATTTAGTGCCAAGCAAATATTTCTCCTGATCCGACAGTTCGTTCTTAGTGATGATAACAAAATGCGGATTGCCCATATCTACACAGATAGCGGCCTCCACCTTATAAGTATCTAAAGCAACTAATATATCTTCAGATGATGGCATCCATTCTTCTGTGAAAGAAACTGGACCCATATTAACTTCAAAAATTTCTGGAGAAATGACCTTGCATTCTAACTGCCTTTCCAAAACTTTTATCATAAGCTCAGGAGATTTAGCAAGTTTTGTCATGCATCTTGTGGCATTGCCACAAGCTTTGGCTACAGTTCCATCAGGGTTATATATTGACATTTCATAGCTAGATGGAGAATTTTCATGATATATAATAAATTGATCACATCCAATGCCAGTATGCCTATTGGCCACCTTAATTGCAAGAGCTGGGATATCTATAGAATTTGCAATTTGATCGCGGCTTATAAAAACAAAATCATTACCAAGAGCATGCATTTTTAGGAATTTCATAGCTCATCTCACTCATCAGGGTGCAGTACTTTAAGAACATATCTTAGCACATCTGTCACACCAGCTCCACTATGGCCCGAAATTACAAATATCTTATTATCTGTAACGGCTTCAAGCTCAGCTCGTTTGGATGCAATAGCTTCCTGATCCAAGCTGTCGCATTTGTTTAGACAGACAATCTCCAGCTTGTGTGCCAAAGTTTCTGAGTAGGAAGATAACTCATGTCTAATGGTCGTATAATCCTTCCCAACTTCCTCAGCCGTACCGTCAACTAAATGGAGCAAGATTTTGCATCTTTCAATATGTTTTAGGAACTTATCCCCAAGCCCATGGCCCAGATGAGCCCCCTCTATAAGACCCGGTATATCCGCCAAAACGAATTCGCTTTCATCCTGATACACCACCCCAAGACCTGGAGAAAGGGTAGTAAATGGATAATCCGCTATTTTCGGATGGGCGGAAGTAGTGCGAGCCAAAAATGTAGATTTACCAGCATTTGGTAAGCCTATAAGCCCAGCGTCGGATATAAGCTTCAGCTTGAGCCATACCCATAATTCTTCACCCTTAACCCCTTCAGTTCTACGCTGTGGCGCCTGATTTACTGATGATTTAAAATGAGGATTTCCCAGCCCGCCCTTGCCGCCTTTGAGCAGCACAAACTCTTCTTCATCTTTGGTAAAATCATGAACAAGATTGCCACTTTCCGTGAAAAGCTGAGTACCTAAAGGCACTTCCAATACAACATCATCAGCCGATTTTCCTGTGCGGTTGCTACCCTTGCCACCTTCACCATTTTGGGCTTTGAAATGCTGCCTATATCTAAAATGTAGAAGTGTATTAATGTGAGAATTGCTGACGAATATAATATTTCCACCACGACCACCATCACCACCGTCTGGCCCGCCCATATCAACATATTTTTCACGACGGAAACTCACAGCTCCATTACCGCCATCACCACTTTTCAAGTAGATTTTTACTTCATCAATAAATTGCATGGATTTTATTTATTTTGGTTAGATGGGCGGTGTCATTCCCGCGCAGGCGGGAACCCAGGACTATGATGCAAAGCATCATAGAATTACTAATGCTGGATCCCCGCCTGCGCGGGGATGACATCTAAGCAGCCGCTAAAGCAGCTTTCGCCTGCTCAACAATATGAACAAAACTTTCTGGATTATGAATAGCCAGATCAGCAAGTACTTTTCTATCGATTTCTACTTCAGCCTTTTTAAGTCCACCGATGAACTGAGAATATACCATATCATGCAAGCGCACTGCCGCATTGATACGCTGAACCCACAGGCCTCTGAAATCACGTTTACGAGTTCTACGATCTCTGTAAGCATATTGTAATGCTTTTTCTACTTTCTCGATAGCAACGCGATAGCAATTATTTGCTCTGCCGCGATAGCCTTTCGCAAGTTTAATAATCTTTTTATGTCTGTTTTTGGTAATTTTACCGGATTTAGCACGTGTCATTTTCTATCTCTCCAATTTAATTTAAAGGCCATATGGCAAGAAAAACTTCAGAATGTTTTTGGCATCCTGAGGACAGAGCACTGTAGTACCACGTAAATTACGCAGCTGAGACTTTGAGCGGTGACGCATAAAGTGCTGCTTACCAGCTTGGGTAGCTTTAACTTTCCCCGAAGCTGTAATCTTAAACCGCTTTTTAACAGCAGATTTAGTCTTTAGTTTTGGCATTTTTTCCTCTTAAAAATAATCTATAAACAGACCGGCAAATAGGCATACCAAAGCCATGTTACCTCACAACCTATGCCACAAAAATTGGGCATGGAGAGCGCATTCTAGCGAAAATCTATAGATTTAGCAAGGAAGATTTTGTTTTTGAGTGAAATAAATATCATCGTCACCGGTGCACGCCTACGCAGGGACCGCATCAAGCTCCTCTTCAGCCTGGGAGACAGGTTCCAAGATCATCGAGATCTCTTCAGTGATGTTTCGCACCTCTTCCGCAGCCTGGGATGATGGATCGCTTTCTGTAACGCATTTGCCTTGTAAGAAGCAGCTGCTAAAAGCGACGCGATTGCCAAGGTAGGCATCCAGCTTATTCTCCATATTTTCTACGATTTCCTTGGCTAGTCTAGAGTTTGGATTATAACGGTTCAGCATAATCCTGAACTCTTTCCTCTCCTGCTTCACGAACTCTATTGTAGTCTTTGTAGCCCAAGCATCTGCAGGACTGGGCTGCATTGGTATAATGACGAGGTCAGCTATGCGCACGGCATTTTTCGTCTCAGTTTCCGTATGTGGCGGCGAATCTATGATAATATAATCCATTTTGTCTTTATATTGCGAAACGCTGCTGCTAACCCTCCAACCAGAGCTTTCCATAAACTGCACGCCAGTATAGCCTTTGGCGAATTTCTCTTCACGTATTTGGTACCAATGCTTAAGGCTTGCCTGTGGGTCTATATCAATTATTAAAACCTTTTTCCCTTTTTGCGCAAGAGCCACGGCCAGGTGAGCGGCTATTGTGCTTTTCCCTGCTCCACCTTTCTGCCCAGCGATTGTGATAGTTTTTGCCATAGAGATTTCCTATAATGGTATGTGAGTATAGTATTACTTTTAGGTTAATAAATCTATCTGCTATAATGATATTGTTAAGGAGAATTACATAATGTCTCATGAAAAACACAGGATAGGCATATATCCGGGCACTTTTGACCCTATGACAAAAGGGCATGCAGACGTGCTGATGCGTGCAAGGAATGTGGTGGATGAGCTCGTTATTGCTATTTCCACATCATACAGCAAAACTGCCATGTTCAAGCCGGAAGAGCGGATAAAAATCGCAGAGGATTATCTAGAATATTATAACGCTGGCCCAAAGGTAAAGGTTGTTGCGTTCGAGGGGCTGTTGGTAAATTTTGCAGCTTCTATTGAGGCAAGCGTCATCATAAGAGGCGTTCGCGCTGTGTCTGACTTCGAATATGAGTTTCAGATGTCCTGCATGAACTCCCGCCTAAACCCTGATATTCAGACGATATTCCTGCCTGCTTCTGAGAAAAATCAGTTTATCTCATCCCGGCTCGTAAAGGAAATCTACACGCTCAAGGGTGATATCAGTGAGTTCGTTATTCCTGCTGTGGAGCGTGTTATGCGAGAACGCGTCATCCAAACTTGAACCTCTTACTCTTTTCATACTCCGCTCTGCAGCAATTATCGTCACAAAATATAAGCACAGCACCAACTGAATCAAGAATGCTAGATTCAAGCTGATTCGGGCATGAGCCGCTGCTTTGAAGCATATTCAAAACTAAATCAGCATCGCAATTCAGATCATTAAATAGCAGGGCGACTTTCTTGCCAGAGGCTGTAGTAACCTTATAATCATGAGCGGTAATATCCTCCCTTATATATATTGGGTACTTCTGTCCGAACCAGTTGTTTATATATAGCTGATGGAAACCTGATACATGATTGCCATAAATCTCCAGCTGACTTTGCGCATTTCGGGCAGCTAGGATTTCAGCCGTAGAGTCAAATATCACATCAGGCTTTGGTGAAAAGCACATCATCACAAAAGAGATGACTATTATTGGAATCCCCAGCAGCCTGAGCTTGCTGCCCCACAGCATAAGCCAGAATAGCCCTATCATGTATATTATCACGCTTGCGGCTGAGATATATCCAAAGTACCAAACGGCACCAGGAGTATTGGCTACAAAATCGGACAGCTCAATAATCATTCTGATAAACCATCCCATTAGAATAAGCACATAATGGTCCAGCCCCAGCGGCACAAGGAACATG
>JAYUHP010000096.1:0-4737 GCA_043766875.1 Rickettsiaceae bacterium | reverse complement strand
TGCTAAAATACGTGATCTGATAAGGCAATCAGAGGCAATAAAAATTTAAACCCAAAATATTTAAATTTTTATTGCAAAACATAGTTGATACTAGGAGCCAAGCGCGATGCCTATTTTAATAGGTGAGCGCTGCAGCGACGATGTAGGATTAATTTGGAATTCGGTATAACTACAAATCAATTTTGGTCTTTATAGTAGGCAAAAAATTATCTATCAAATTCTTCGGATCAAGGGGATTAATAGGCAATCCAGCCCTACCTCCAGAATTAATGTCCGCACCTTGCCTAGCAATACGCTCGCGCCAAAGCTTATGGCTTTTCTCAGTTACTTCTTTATGAGTGATGCGTGCATCATCATTATATAAGTTATTCGGCCTATTCATTGGGACATTATTTTGCCTAAAATTACCATTCAATCCATTATAATCCAGTGGCTTATTTTCTTCCGATTTTTTATGTTTCTTATCCAGCAGCTCTGGCAAATTGCTTACTGAATATTCGTTTATTTCCTCTCCAAATTGCTTTTTATCTTCGCCACTCACTGGCTCTTCGTTAAAAGCATTGGCAGCCCCTGATAGCAATATGAGGCTTAGAGGAAGTAATATTGCTTTCATATTATTCATTATACCACCCACATCGTCATCCCGGATATTTTTCTACGAAAAATTCCGGGATGACGCATTTTCATCATATCGGCAAGGCTAAAAATAACTTATGGCTCTGTCTCTTAACAAACAACACTATATGTTTTTTGCCGTCTTTTACTGCTTTATTATAAAGCTCTTCAAAACTCCTAATATCTGCCACGGGGCTCTGGTTTACTGAAAGTAATATATCTCCACGCATAATTCCTCGCCATTCCGCATGAGGTTTTACATTCTCAACCATAACAATGGGAGCGCCATCTTCATCAGAATCATTCCCTTCTCTGAAAACCACACCGTGGGTCTCAAATGATTTTCCTGAGTAAGGTTTTTCTGTTGTTTGCTTGCCCGGCTTAGTGCTGCTGCTACTCTCACTTTCGGTAATTTTACACTCTAATTCCTTCTTCACACCATGTCTTAAGATACCAATTTTAATCTTCGTGTTGATAGGTGTTTCAGCAACCATAATCCTCAGTTTCCGAGAATTTTTGACCTTCACATCATCAATGCTAACTATTATATCGCCCGATTTAAGACCAGCTTTGCCGCCTGCTCCTTTAGGATCCACTTCGACTACCAGAACCCCTTCTTCTGTCTCAAAATTCATGGCCTCTGCCATTTGAGGCGTCACCTCTTGAATCTTGATATTTAAAAGCCCACGACTCACCTTACCATATTCCTTTAACTGAGCTACGACTGTCTCCGCTGTAGAAGATGGAATAGCAAATCCTATACCTGTATTTGTTCCTGAAGGCGATAAAATGGCCGTATTGACCCCTATGACCTCTCCCTCAATATTGAACATCGGACCACCAGAATTACCGCTGTTAATCGCCGCATCTGTTTGGATGAAATCATCAACGATTCCTGAAGCATCTGCGTTAATATCCCTGCCTTTAGAAGATACAATCCCTGTAGTTACAGTACCACCCAGCCCAAATGGATTGCCAATAGCAATGACTAAATCACCAACTCTTGCCTTGCTGGAATCACCAAATTTCACACATGGCAATTGCTTTTTCGAATCTACCTTAAGCAAGGCTAAATCAGTTTTGGGATCACTACCTATAAGCTTAGCAGAAAGCTCTGTATTATCATTGAGCTTTACGTTTATTTCATCAGCACCCGAAATCACGTGGTGATTGGTTACTATATAGCCAGCAGGGTCGATTATAAATCCAGACCCTAAAGCGGTAGCCTTGGGATCGCTATATAGATCGTCTGCTCCCAATTGCATGTCAAACTGTTCAAAAAATTTGGAAAATGGATCAAATGGCATGCCTTCAAAAGGGCTAGGCAGCTTCTGTGCATTGGTATTATTTCTATATTGCACAGTGTAAATATTTACGACAGCGGGCATAAGAGGCTCTACAACATCAGCAAATCCTGCTAGAGAAGGACTCACATTCGCACCAGCTGGCAATGAAAAACCTATTAAAATATAAACTAGTAATAATACTTTTTTCATAATATTCCTCTTATACATAATACTAGAAGCTAAGCGCCATGCCTATTCTTATAGGTGAGCGCTGAAGCAACGACGTAGGATTAATTCTGGGACTTGGTACTATTTACCCAAATTTAAAAACTCCAACAAACCGCTATTAGGTGATATCACAAAGGAAGTATCCTCTTTCTTCAAAATGCTACGATAAGTCGCAAGCGTCTTATAAAACTTGTAAAACTCTGGATCTTTGGAATAGGCAACATTATATGTTTTAGCAGCCTGAGCATCCCCTTCACCTTTTAAAATCTGTGCCTGCATATAGGCTTCTGCGAGCAATATCTGGCTTTCTTTATCCGCTCTAGAACGAATGCGCGCACCTTCTTCCTGCCCTTCAGCTCTTATCTGCTTAGCCTCTTTCTCACGTTCTGTTTGCATACGGCGATAGATAGCTGCACTATTTTCCTTAGGAAGCTCAGCCCTCAGAATTCTCACATCCTCAACTATCAATCCAAAAGCCTTTGTTTCACCATTTACTCCATCACGAATACTTAGCATCACATTGCCGCGCTCACCTGAAAGAAGCGTCGTAAGCTCCACTCGCCCTATAACTTTACGCATTGAAGATTCCAGGATCTTGTTCAAACGAAGACGCACTCCCTGATAGTTATTCACTGTCTTGTAAAACATCACAGGATCGGTAATCTTAAACTTTGCAAACGCATCTACTATCACCCTCTTGCCATCTGATGCGGTAAGCTCTTTGGTTTCAGCATCCACATTCAGAATGCGCTTGTCAAAATATTCTACATTCTGAATGAATGGTATTTTCATATTAAGGCCTGGTGCCTCTACAACACGTACTGCTTCACCAAATTGGAATATGATCGCAGTCTGTCTCTGGTCTACTTTAAATAGAGCTCCGCTTATAAGAATCAATCCCGCAAGCGCACCCAATATAATCTTCACATATAATTCTTTCATTTTTCTATTCTCCTTAAGGCTTTGCTTGTATTGACATATGAGGCAAGACATTACTGCTTGTTATCACTTTATTAGCACCCTCAAGCACATCTGTAACAGCATCTAAATAAAGCCTATCACGAGTTACCTGCTTTGCATTTTGATATTGCGCAAGCACAGAGTTAAAACGCTGACTGTCACCTTCAGCCTTAGAAATAACCTCTTGCTTATAGCCTTCCGCCTCTTGCACCAGCTTAGCTGCTTCACCTCTTGCTCTTGGTAATATGTCGTTATTATATGACTGAGCCTGGTTTATCTCGCGCTCCTTATCGGCCTTTGAAGTCTGAACATCACGATAAGCATCAATTACCTCTGCAGGCGGCTCAGCTTTAAGTAGCTGCACCTGATCAATCTCCACACCGACCTTATATTGATCCAGAATCTTCTGAGTCAGCTCTTCCACCTTATCAGCGATTTGCTGCTTCTGGCTAGAAAGCACAGAAGAAATTGGTGTCTTGCCTATAACCTCTCTTATAGCACTTTCGGCAACCATTTTTACGGTTTCTTCCGGAGCCATAACATTAAATACATAATCTTCAAGATCCTTGATATGCCACATTACGTCACAGTTAAGATTTGCGATATTCTCATCCCCTGTAAGCATTGTGCTTTCCACTGCCATATCACGCCCAGGAGTATTATTACCCCTAGAAACCACGCCAGAGCGGTAACCTATCTCAATACGACGAGATTGATTTACCTTTTCAATAATAGTTGTCTCGATTGGCTCAGGCAGCCTGTAATTCAAACCCGCCGTACCTTTTCTTACAAATTTGCCGAAGCGGACTATAATCGCCTCTTCACCCTCTTTAACCTCATATATGCCAGATGCTATCCAGAGAAAAGCTAGTGCTGCTAATATAATCGATATAATTTTAGGTGTGAAATTAAAGTCAAAATTCAAATCATTAAGGATGTTTTTTCCACCCTTACGAGGCCTGGTGAAGATATTATCATCATTATTCCCACCTCCCCCATCACCACCTTGGCCACCCCATGGCGACTTAGCTAATAAAAAACCCTTAAAATTCTTATTCATATCTTTAATCTCTATATTATATATACCTACGAACACCGATACCATAGCATAATTAGCTTAGCAAAAACAATGAAATTATCAATAGATTTTCGTGCGATTACTTATGATATGGGTGATTAGTCGAAATAGACCTAGCCCTATATATTTGCTCAAGCAATATAATTCTTGCAAGCATATGTGGAAAAGTTAAGTCCGATAGGGAAATCATGGTATTTGCGCGTGCTTTAACTTTGCTAGAAAACCCCCAAGCTCCACCTATCATAAAGGTGACTTTACCTGCTTCAGAAGCTTTTGATAAAAATGTAGAAAAATCATGGCTGTCAAATTTCTTACCCCTAGGGTCAAGCAGTACAAGATAATCACCTGAATTGATCTTAGCCAAACTAAGTTCTCCTTCATGCTCCATCACTTCAGGCCCCGAAATATTCTTCTTTGCTGCCACCTCATGGATTGTCAAGCCAGGGAGCATCTTCATAAAATGCTCGCAAATTGGCTGATATTCTTTGGGTAATTTACCAACGGCAATGATAGAAATCTTACTCACCAGAAAGCACTTCTTTAACCTTACTGGCAAGCTCATTCAGGGTA
>JAYUHP010000095.1:0-1718 GCA_043766875.1 Rickettsiaceae bacterium | reverse complement strand
TGGCTTGCCTCTTGAAATCGCCAATTTTCGGATTATCTGATAAAGAGCTGGAAGAAATTGCTTTGGGTAGGGAAGGGTCTCTATTTGCCTCTATAAAGGATCAGAGATTACTGGATCCATTGGAATTTTTCTTGAAAATAGGCGTAGAGTTGAATATCTCCGATTTTTTCTTCAAGCTCATTGATGTGATTAGCTTGCGTGAGGTTTTGAGATCTGTAAATGGAGAAAGCAGCGATGATGCTTTGGATGAGCTGATCAATTTGGCTTTCCAGTTTGAAAAGCAGCATAGTGGCAATCTGCAGGAGTTTATTTATTGGATAGAACGTGGCGAGGTTGAGATCAAGCGTGATGTGAGCTCGTCTAGTGGTGTGCGTGTTATGACGGTTCATGCCGCTAAAGGTCTTGAATCACCCGTGGTGATACTGGCTGATACTACCTCTTTGCCAACTAAGCATGGCAATTTTTTCTGGAAAGAAGGGCATTTATTGTGGCTGGGCTCAGCTAAAAATATGAACCATATATATTCTAGCTATAAAGATGCTTTGGCTGAGAAAGATTACCAGGAATATTTACGGCTTTTATATGTGGCACTTACCAGAGCGGAGGATCATTTAGTTGTAGCTGGATTTTTAGGGCAGGATAAAGTCCCTGAAGGCTGCTGGCATAGTTTGGTGGAAGATGCTATAAGATCCATGGAGCATGAGGAGCATGAAAAAATAATTTACCATGCGTGCGCGCGCATGTTTTCTACGCCTTATGGTAAAAATGTCATAGCTGAGCAAAGCCTTGCTAAGGCCGATTTTAACTGGGATACAGCTCATTTGCTTCATGAAAAAATGGATGAGACAGCTCAAGCCATTTCGCCGCTGGATTCTAGGATGGGGATAAATTATGGGCTGATTTTGCATAAGATTTTGGAAGATAGTGTGAAGACGAGAAATTTTGTTTTTCAGCCTTCCCATCCATTTATAGAAAGCTTGCCAACTCATTTGAAAGCTCCTGTACGAGAGAAATTATCTGAGCTTTTTCTTATGAAGGAATTTACCGATTTAATGAGTTATGACAAGCTCAAAACTGAAACTAGCATCGGCTATATGGAAAGCGGAAAAGCAAAAATAGGGCGGATAGATTTGCTTGCGATATCAGATAAAGAAGTATGGATTATAGATTATAAGACGGATAAAAAACCTGCTAAATCTGTAGAGAAGTTGGACCCATCTTATATTGCTCAGCTGAAGTTTTATACTGATGCTATGAAGAAAATTATGCCAGATCATAGCGTCAATGCGAAGATTTTATGGCTGGAGAATTTAGAGTTTATGGATATATAGAACGATGAAAAAATACTTTAAAAACCCCAAAGTCAATGGAGCGATATTAGCAACTTTGGCTGCTCTATCCATGAGTATCTCAATGGCTTTTGCAAAGCAATTGCATGAGGATATTCCAACATCATTAGTGGTCTTTATTAGAAGCTGCTTTGGATTGCTGTTTTTAACACCATTTTTGCTGAAAAACAGATCTCAGATCGTAAAAACTTCAAACCTGCGGCTACAAATTTTAAGGGTAATGTTAATAGTCACTACTATGCTTTGTACTTATTACACTTATCGTAATTTGCCCATCGCAATGGCTACTTCTATCGGCATGACAGGTGCATTATTTACAACGATATTGTCTGCTATAATATTAAAAGATCGCATCGGGTTTTGGAGATG
>JAYUHP010000094.1:0-4755 GCA_043766875.1 Rickettsiaceae bacterium | reverse complement strand
TTACTGTGTCACCAGCTTTAAAGTCAGGAATTTGCTTACCTTCTGTAAGGCGCTGAATCTGCTCTTGTTCAAATTTTATAATTGCGTTCATTTTTCTTGTCTCCTAATTATTTCGGGCCTTCTTTCAGCCGTAATCTCTTTTGCTTTGCTTAGGCGCCATTTTTGTACCCTGGCATGATCACCAGACACAAGCACTTCCGGCACATCTCTGCCCCGCCAGACCGCCGGACGTGTATATAGCGGATATTCGAGCAGCCCCTGCATATCGCCGCTAGTACTAAAGGATTCTTCAAGCAGAGTTTCTTGATTGCTAAGAACTCCTGGAAGCAACCTTATACAAGCGTCCAGAACTACCATAGCAGCCAGCTCGCCGCCTGAAAGTACAAAGTCGCCGACACTAATTTCTGTCGCATTATACTCATCTATTATGCGTTCGTCAATCCCCTCGAAGCGACCACATAGTATTATTATGTTTTTTTCAGATGCTATTTCATGCGCAAGCGCCTGATTAAAAGGCTTGCCACGTGGAGACATATAATATATTTTTTTGCTGCCAGAGATTTTTATGGCCTCATCTATAGCGTCGCCTAAAACATCGGCTCTCATTACAAGCCCGTTCCCCCCCCCATAAGGCTCATCATCCACGCTATTGTGCTTAGTACGACCAAACTGCTTGATATCAACGAGATTACATTCCCAAATACCCTTTCGCAAAGCCTGTCCAGCTAGAGAATAACCAAGGGTTCCTGGAAATATTTCAGGGAAAATCGAGAGAATAGTTGCTTTGAACTGAGATTTACCTGACATCTTTACTTAGCACCGGCTTTTTCCAGTAAGTTAAATATCTCCCAATATTGATTGCTTTCTGCAAGCCCTAAGGGTGATATGGCATCCATATTCAGCGCATTAATATCCACACCCTTCATAATCAGCCATTTGGCTATTGGAGCATTGGCATTGGAGGTAGCTAAATGAAGGAGGTTATTGCCTTTGTTATCAACTAAGTTAACTACTGCATAATAATCAGATAAGGTTCTTACTGTCGTCAAATTACCCATATCAATACTGTCGGTAGACTCCCTAAGCAAATATGGCCTTGAAAACTCAACATCACTTCCTTCCTTAGAATGGCTAAGCACAAACCATGCTATCTCATTCGCCTTATTGAAATCCTTCTCATCCTGCAATGATTTTGCAACGAGATGCAAATAATCCACGTAATTCATTTGTTCAAGCCTGGCCTTGTCTGTCAAGCTACCAAGCACGATGTCATCATCATCAACCCTCAACATAATCATCTCATCCTTCAAAAAGCGTATTTGCTCTAAATCTGCTTTAGGAGCAACAATATTGGACACTACAGCAGGCTTCTGCACCAGCTTTGGAGATGGTTTAGAATATGGCATGACTTGTTTTGCGGATACTGCTGTATCAATCTTCCCTATTCTTGCACTATTAGCCGGCCTTATTGGTGGAATAGGATTTGCATTATGCAAACTATTCTGCTGTGGAGCTGAAACAACTGATTGAGTATGTGGAGCTGGGGTAGCTTCAATTGTAACTAGCTTAGGATTAGGTTGTGGAGCTGCAGGAGCAGTGTTCAAAGCTGGAGCTTGTTTGGCAGGTCCAGATACATCACCATGAATATCCTCAACAATTACATTTTGCTGCACTGGAGCTTGAGGTTGTTGATTGGCTGGGGGGGCTACACTACTCTCCTTCACTCCCGGAGCAACCGGAAGAGCCACAGTTCCTTTGTCAATAAACGATGAATTTTCTTGATCATCTGCTACCACAGCCCGAATAGCAGGGGGTTTTGGCTTATCAACCGGTGCTATAGAACTCTGATGAGATGCTTGCACCTTTTCAGGTCGAGCATCCGGTAATTTTGGAATCTTTAAGTCAGCTTTAGAACTATCAACTTTTGAGGTTATGATAGGAGAAGGCAAAGGTGGTAAGCCATCAGCATGTGCTAGATGACTAATTAAGGTAAATAAAGTAATAATCGTTAAGATTTTATGCAACAAATACCTCTTTCATAACAGCAATGACTTCTACTCCGGCGGTTTCATCTTAGCCACTAACCTTCTTATTTCTTCTGAAACTACTTGTTTCACAAGTAATGGAAGATTATCATCCAACCATTCTTTCATTTGCGGCTTAAGCATATCTACCACAAAATCTTCTATGGTTTTCACTTTAGGCGCCTTGGCTTTATCCTCAACTACATGATGACCGAGACTGCAGGCAGTCTCAACAAAATTCTCTATAATCGTCTGAGTAAGTGCAGAAGAATCCTCTGATAGTAGCGAATTATCACCAACCTCGTCTATTTCACTTTCATCCGGATAAGCAATCTCAGTAAGCTCCAGCTCCTCGTCAATATCCGTTTTGCTATTGATAACATTGCGTATCGATTGTAGAATATCTTCTATAGACATATCACCGCGAGATTTTAGGTCAGACATGTCAGAAGCCTGCTACTTTATGCTTTATGCTTTTAAACTCTTGTTCAGGATTGAAATATTTTCCCTTAAGCTTTAGCTGGTTAGCTGTAGCCTGACCCATCAATGCTTTCACGTTATAGGCGCCTAGAATATAGTTCTTCTTAACATCTACTGCTTGAGACTGTGCGCTATTTAAATCCTGCTGAGTTTTCAAAACCTCTAACATTGTTTTTGAACCTACTATATATTCCTGTCTCAACCCTTCCAACGCCAGCTTTTGAGCCTCTACAGCCTTATTAACAAAAATTATAGAATCCTTACTTGCAGCAAACCCTTCCCAAACCTGCACCATCTGAGCTCTGATCTGATTTTCAACATATTCTAAACCATATACAGCCTGTCTTGTCTGTTTCTTGCTTTGCCTAATGCTTGAATAATCAGCTCCACCCTTGTTAAATATCGGTATATTAACAGACAAAGAAGTAGTCACACTCATAGCATTCTGGCGACTGCTGCTATTTAAACGCGTAGGCCTGACTTCTGGATCATAGAAATTTTTACCTGCTTTGATGTTAATATCAGCAGAAGGAAGCAAAGCTCCAGACGCGCTTTTAACACCAGCTTTGGCTTGAATAAGCTGGTACTTTGAGCTCAGTATGTCCAAATTGGATTTTAAAGCCATCTCCTGGAATTTTTCCATAGTTTCAGGAAGCCCTTCTGGAAGTGGAGGAAATTCCATATCCTCAGTAGGATCAATTCCAACTATAGTCTTAAAATTTGCGCTCGCAGCAAGAAGAGTAGCATATTGATTTGATTTACCAGCTTCAGCGCTAGCAAGCTGTGCACTAGCAAGTGCAGCATCTGTAACTGTAGCCTCCCCCACTTTCAGCCTCTCATCAACCATCAGAAGATTTTGCTTATAAAATTCTACTGAATCATTAACGATATTATATTTTTCTCTCGCTTCACATACACCCAAATATGCCTGGATTGCTTTGTTCAAAGTATCTTGCTCGGCTGAGTATAATTTACTCCTTGCAACCCAAAAGCCAGCCTGAGCTATTTTTAATCCCATCACGGACTGTCCACCCGAAAAGACGTTTTGTTGAATGTTTAACGTGCGCGATACATCAGGACCGACTCTACTGGATTGAGCGCCTGGAAAATACTGACTATCACTTTTTTGCTTCGTGTTTGCCACATTAATGTTCGCCGAAACGCTTGGTAAGAAACTCGCTAGAGCTTGAGGAAACCTCTCAATATCTGATAAAAATACCTGTTGAGATGCCTTAATATTCTGGTTATTTTTATAAGCCTCCGAAAGAGCTTCGTCTAAAGTTAAAGCATAAATATTGCTGCTAGAAGCTAGAAATATCCCCAATGCGATAATAGTTTTTTTCATATCAAGCCACACTACCTATAGAATTACCAAATCAGGATTATAATTGATAAGACAACTTCATACAATTATTTAATAGTGACCTATATGAAAAAGATTTTTATGGATGTTAATATAGTCATCGTGGTAGAATTTTTACTGCAGTCACGAGGAGTATAAATTATGAACCAAGCATTCAAGATATGCAGAGCAGAAGAGAAGGATATAGATGCTATGGTAGCATTATCATATGAAAAACGTAAGTATTATGAACAAGCTCAGCCACAATTTTGGAAATATGCTACAGGCGCCGAAGAAGGGCAAGGAGTCTGGTTTAGAGAGCTGCTTAAAAATGAGCAATATATCATGCTTTTGGCAGCTAACGGAGCGGCTATAGTAGGATTTCTAATAGGAAGATTGGTACCAGCGCCGGAAGTATATGACCCAGGAGGACTGACTTTGATGATTGATGATTTCTGCGTAAAAACTCCAGACCTTTGGCGCACTGTAGGCCAAGAGCTTGTTCTAAATGGCAGAAGAATAGCCAGCGCCAAGGGCGCGTCTCAAATACTCATCGTATGCGGCCATCATGATGAAGCAAAACGTGAGTTCTTACGTAAAATGAACTTATCAATAGCCTCAGAATGGTACGTTGGAAATATTGCTTAGAATTGTCGCGACACTGTCACGACAATTCGTAGGAATTCTAACTAGTTCGATACTGTCGAACTAATCTCATAAAAATATTCTGCTAGATTGTATTAGTGCTCGGATTATCTAATCCTACCATATACATCGAAATCCTCATGCTCCCAATTCAGCACCTCGTATTTCTTCATAATGCCCTCATGCTCAAAGCCGAAAAGGCGGACTAGCTTAATCGAGCGGTCATTAGTTACAGCAATATTTGCCTGAACCCTTAGTAGCTCA
>JAYUHP010000093.1:0-4788 GCA_043766875.1 Rickettsiaceae bacterium | reverse complement strand
TCAAGAGCAACTAGCACAGCAATCTTACCAAGACCATCTACAACGGCATTATGGACGTAAGAAGTGACCACGCCTGAGTTCACACTCACTTTTTCCATACGGCGCAAAGATAGGTTCTCGCCGATAGTTGAAACATGTTCTATAACTTCTTCTTCAACTGTTTTGCCGCTTGGCATCTTAGCTGCCTTCAAAGCATCTAAATCAGACGCAGCCAAAGCCAAATTCGCAACATTTGATACAAGCTTTTGGAATATATCATTACGTGCTACGAAATCAGTTTCGGAATTAAGCTCTATAACTGCTCCGCTATTCCCACTAACGATAGCAGCAACTAAGCCTTCTGAAGCCACACGACCAGCTTTCTTGGCAGCAGCTGAAAGTCCTTTCGCACGAAGCCAGTCAAGAGCTGCTTCAAAATCACCAGCTGTCTCTGTAAGCGCTTTTTTGCAATCCATCATGCCAGCGCCGGTTTTTTCTCTTAAGTCTTTTACTAGACTTGCACTAATATTACTCACCTTTCACCTCTTCTTTATCTTTGGTCTTCTTAGCATTAGGTTTTTCCTCGGATACTACTTCTTTCTCCACTGCTGCTTCGAATGCTGCTTTTTCTTCTGATGTTACATCAGACTCAGATGATTTGGTAACTTGCTTGTTGCTAGCTTTCATCTTTGTAACTCTTGAAGCAGCACTGCTGCCCACGGATGTCATCTCGCCTAAGTCAACGCCCGATGCAGTTAGAGAATCCTCAATACCTGCAAGCACAGCGGAAGCAAAGATATCGCAGTAATAGGTAATAGAGCGAATAGCATCATCATTACCAGGCACTGGATAGGCGATATTATCTGGGTCAGAGTTTGTATCAAGAATAGCCACAATAGGAATATGAAGCACATCGGCCTCTTTCCTAGCAATATGCTCTTTATTAGTATCAATAAGGATCATTATATCAGGCTTACCACCCATGTTCCTAATACCACCAAAAGCACGCTCTAGTTTCTCTTTCTTACGTGTGAGCTCTAGAATTTCTTTCTTGGTATAGGCTTCGATTTCTTCATCTTGCAATGTCGCTTCTATCGCCTCTAACCTTTTGATAGATTGAGAAACTGTACCCCAGTTTGTCATCATTCCACCAAGCCATCTGTGGTTCACATAATATTGCCCACATTTCTCAGCATACTGAGCAATAATATCGGTCGCTTGAATTTTGGTACCAACGAATAATACGCGGCCATTATTACGCGAAACTTCATACACAGCTTTTAAAGCTGCATTTAAAAGTCCTGCTGTTTGTTTTAAATCTATAATATGAACATTGTCCCTAACGCCATAAATATATGGTGCCATTTTAGGGTTCCAACGTGATGCTTTATGTCCGAAATGAACACCAGCATCGAGCAAATCGCTAATGCTTACATGAGGCAGTTTTGCCATAATAATACTCTCCGATAATAGTTAGTTAAACCTCCGCAGAAAATTGCCTATAAGTACCATACCTACAGGACCAACATCTTTAGCCTTCTGCGTGTGAAATATGCCCTTAGAAGGGCGGCTAGCAAACTAGCAGCTTTGCGGAGCTTTTGCAAGAGGTTTTTTGTACACTCTGATTAGAGAAATACCTGATCCTAGATAGTTTTCATTGACCATGTACCTTGGTTGGTTATAATACCGTCATTAAAACAATTTAAAAATTCGTCATCCCGGAATTTTTCAAAGAAAAATATCCGGGACCCATAACCACAGCATTTAAGGTAATCCTCAGCTGTTAAGGTTATAGGCCCTTAGATAATTGCTACGCAATTTCCGGGGTGACGATAATGCTGGACATACATAATGAAACTATACCCCTTAAGGCTTTGGCCAGATAATACATCTTTTGACTTCATGAGTTTGAGGAAAATCAATTATATAATCTCCATAGTGCTGTCGGGTTTGAGCATCATATGGATCTCCATTTTCGGCTTTAATTTTGGGATAGATTTCGTTGGCGGGATCAGCATAGAGGCGCGCATAGGGGAAAAGCCTGATATTGGGCATATGCGTGAAGTGCTTTCCAAGCTTGATATTGGGGAGGTTATGTTACAGACTTTTGGCAGTGAAAATGATATTTCTATTAGGGTTGGTAACTTCGGCGATGAGAAAGACCTGACGCAAAAAGTGACCAAGGTTAAGGACGCGCTAGCTAAGCATTTCAAATATGAGATTGAGTACCGCAAGGTTGATTTCGTAGGCCCTCAGGTAGGTAGTCAGCTGATTAAATCAGGCGCTTATGCTATGATTTTGGCATTCTTGGCAATTATGATATATGTCTGGATAAGGTTCGAATGGCAGTTTGGACTTGGTGTGCTGATTGCTTTGATACATGATGGAATCCTTTCTTTGGGCTTTATGAGCGTCACGCAGCTGGATTTTAACCTAAGCACGATAGCCGCCATGCTCACTATAATAGGTTTTTCCGTGAACGACTCAGTTGTGATCTATGATAGAATTAGAGAAAATATCCGCAAATATGTCTCAAGACCAATATGCGAAATAATCAACACCAGTATCAATGAAACTCTTTCTCGTACCACCCTTACAGTGCTTACGATTCTTCTTACCAATGCTTCTTTGATAATGTTTGGAGGCGAAGCTATCAGGAGCTTCAGCATAGTTGTATTCTTTGGAATAGTATTTGGCACCTATTCCTCAATCTTCATCTCCGCACCAATTTTAACATTGTTCAAATTAGAGCAATTTAAGTAGCTTATCATCCCAACGAGAAGCGTAACACCACCTCCTATCAATATCTATTGACCTTCCACGTGTAATCTCACATAATCTAACATAATCTCACATAGTGCTAATGTGAGATTATATTCACAATTTACAAGTACTAATGAACAGCAAAAATAACCTCACTCTTGCAATAGTTGCAGTCATCCTAAGCATGAGTCTGCTCGCCTTTGCAGCAGCTCCTATATATAATTTATTCTGCAAAGTTACTGGCTTTGGCGGCACTACAAGACAGGTATTCGAATCATCCAAAACCAAGGGCAAAAAGAAGATCATAGTGCGTTTTGATGCAAATACTACGCCTGATTTAAAATGGAAATTCATCCCAAAGCAGTCCCAAGTTGAGGTGATACCAGGCGAAAATGTGCTGGTGTTTTACTATGCAGAGAATTTGTCAGACGAGAATATCATAGGCACCGCAGTCTATAATGTAACACCACTAAAAGCTGGGCTTTATTTCAATAAGATACATTGCTTTTGCTTTGAAGAGCAGCTACTTAAAGCTCATGCTTCTGCCATGATGCCGGTTTCCTTCTACATAGACCCGGGGATAGAAACAGATTTTGATACCAAGGATGTGGATACGATTACTCTGTCATATAGTTTTTTTAAGGTGAGAGTAGTGGAGCAAAATATTGACATTAATTAATAAAAGCTATATACTTATTTTTATTAATTAATTAAAACATATAATGTCAGCTTCCAGTGCAAGAGCCCGTTTGAGAAAACAATTAGAGGCAAAAGAGTATCGATTGCTACCAAGAGCGGAGTCAATAAAAGAATCTTTTCCTTTATTTAAAACACGCGTAACAGAAAACCTCACAAAATCAGATCCAGAAAAATATCTTAAAAAAGAATTTGCAGAACTTTGTGCCTGTGTGTGTATAAATGGCGATACGTTAGATAAGGCAGGCTATGGTGTATTGGAATTAAAATTCATATATCTTACAACTAAGACCCCGATGCCTTATAGTTTTAGCCTCAGTGATATTGAGGAGGTTGCTGAAGGTATCAAATCAGATGAAGCAGAAAGTCGTCCATTGAGTGTTAAAGAAGTTGCAACCCACAAAAAAAGCCTGGCGGATATTTTGCTAGTTTTTCTGGATGACTTTCCTATGATGTCTCTACTTAAATATTTCACTTCCCCTAAAATCGCTGATATATATCACAGATTATGCAAACACTCAGCTGAAAAACTGATGCAAGAGTATGGATATTGTGATGAAAACATAAACTTAATAGATGGAGCCACTCCAGCAGCAATCCTAGCTGATCTTGGTCATAAGCATGGCTATTTGCTACATTATTTCCTTGCTCAATTATTTCCTGATTCATGGTGTGATAAAACAACTAAACAAAAGGTCTTAGAAGACGCCTTGTCAGGAAAAGCATATGATGAGGGTGCACGAGCAGATCCAGATTTCCAGGAACTTATAGCAGCCTTTCCAGATGCTTATAACTTAAAATCATTTAAAGAGGAACATGAAGAATTCAAAAAGATAGACAAGGAAGAATTCACTGCTCAAAAGCAAAATTATCTAGATTGCTACGCACAAGCGATCAAAAATAGGGCTCCATTACAAGATATTGGGCCTCATGGAGTATTGTCTGTAATATTTAATATTCTTCAAATAGGTATATTTATACATGATATTAATGCAGAAGAAATGCAGGAAATATTTGTGAAAGCTACCAGAGCTTGTTATCAAAAAATATCAGATGATGTTGTCACCACAAAAAAGCTAAATAATATAGGCACATTGCTCATGGATTACGTATCACAGAAAGATCCTAATCCTGTAAAAACTGCTTCAATATTATACGGTTTTGATCAAGCTCACTTTATTAATGAATCCGAATCTCACCTTGTTCTAGAAGAAGCTATATTAGGAAAGTTGATTCAAATTCCTGGACTCGCAGGAGTGGTAGATGATAGCGTGTATTAATCAGCAATAATGGGGCGAATGACCGGTTTTGAACCGGCGACCCTCAGATCCACAATCTGATGCTCTAACC
>JAYUHP010000092.1:0-1753 GCA_043766875.1 Rickettsiaceae bacterium | reverse complement strand
TTCTTGCTTCCAAATAGCTCCATTTAACTCAACCTCCTCCGAATATAGGATAAGATGAGGGTCATCTTGGGATAGGGTAAAAATTCCAACCCCCTCGCCTATATGCTGCTCATATCGGACTTGTGAGTCTATATTTCTAGATATTTTCCATATACCTGGCAGAAAATCGAATATTTGCTTGGCTGTTTTCATAAAGAATTAATAAATTAACTAATTTGTTTGTGTTCATATATATTTAATGCTAGAATGAGACATATTAGCTTGTATTTTGCAAATTAAAATAAGGGAAATATTATGCCAGATTATCTCTCTTCTCCAAGGGTTACACCTACTACCTCATTCCTTCCAGCAATTGCCATTACGCCAATACGCAATGCTAAATCTACTGATTATTGGTATAAACAAAAAAGCCCCTGTTCCAGCAATGCTAGTACTCCAGAAAAACATCATTCTCCTAAATCTAAATCTTTACCTCATAAGCTCACGCCTTTAAGCAATTCATCTCCGGATGAAGCTCAGAAACAATCTTATGTAGAAAAAATTGGTGCCAAAAAATTATTAAAAGAGATAGAAGCTGGGGTAAAAAGCATATATGACAAAGTAGACGGAGAATTTTTATATGTAAAAATTAAAGAATCTCACCCAGCATCTATGGCTGATTATAAATTGGTACAAAAAGTTCAAGATATATTAGATGCCAGTACAAAATTGTTCAAGATCTTTGATTGGTCTAATAATCAAGATCCAAATCTCTATGTTATCAAAACCTTAATAGAAGAGGATGGGGCTGATCTCAAAGCAATCAGTACCTATGGAGCAACTATTTTACATGATGCAGTGCTGAGAAGTATCCATAATAATTACAGCAGTTTGGATGTAATTGAGTTTTTACTCAAAGCAGGCGCCAATAATAATGATATGTCAGAGCTAGAGAATATAGTTCCATTTGCTATAGCACAGGATTATAATCTAAAAAGCCACAGACAGCTTCTAGAACTATTATCTGCATATCAAGCCATAGATGTTATGGCGATTTGGCAGAATCTTCCAAGAGAATTGATTGATAGCTACATCGCCGCATTATCAGGAGAAAATAATTATCCTGATGATTTTTAATGGCGATGCTTTACAAAATAAACTTGGCTAAATCTGTATCCTGTGTGAGTAACTTCAATTTGTTAGAAACCATCTTTTCATCGATGATAATCTTTTTCTCCTTCATATCACTGGCCGAAAAGCTGATATCTTCAAGCAGTTTCTCCATTACAGTGTGAAGCCTACGAGCTCCGATATTTTCCATTTCTTTATTGAAGATCGCCGCAAAATGCGCCAGCTTCTTAATGGCTGCATCCTCAAATACAAGCTCAATAGACTCAGTGCCAATAAGCGCGCAATATTGCTTGATAAGACTGGATTCAGTCTCCTTTAGAATCCTGATCATATCTTCCTCAGACAAAGCCTTAAGCTCCACGCGTATTGGCAGCCTCCCTTGAAGTTCTGGCAGCATATCTGATGGCTTTGCCAAGTGGAATGCTCCTGAAGCTATGAATAATATATGCTCTGTCTGCACTGGTCCATATTTAGTAGATACAGTAGTACCTTCAATAAGCGGCAGCAAATCTCTCTGGACCCCTTCTCGGCTAACCTCTCCTCTGCTTCCACCACCTTCGCTAGATCTGGAACAAATTTTATCTATCTCATCTAAAAACACTATCCCGTCATTTTCAACAGAGCGTATTGCATTAAATATTAT
>JAYUHP010000091.1:0-4826 GCA_043766875.1 Rickettsiaceae bacterium | reverse complement strand
CCTACAGTGCTTAGCGGCGATGGTACTGGAACATTAACGCCAGTTTCTACAAGCAATAATATTTGTGTGAATTCTTCTGTTACAAACAATATAGTAAGTAATGCCGTAAGAGTAGCTTTTACCAATTTCGTATCATTATGTGCATCTGGCCACACTCCAGGGGATGCATGTGTCAGTATATCTGGTGGTAATATATCTCCTCAATATGTGCATAGAGCAACTAATAATTTAGATATTTTGCCAATATGTACAAGTACTTCTATGGGATTGTGCGTAGAAAGTCCATTTTATGCGGCGCGATGTCAGGACGATCCTGCGTGGTGTAGTCAAGGCGTAAGAGTTGTATATGGTACTTCAAATGGCCCTACCACCTATTTTAATACTGGTGTACCTGACTGCTCTCCATTACTTACTACTGGATGTCAAAAAATATGGGGTATTGATGTTGGTGCATTTGCGGATATACCTCTAGCATTTCCTCTTGTAGAAAGCACTAATACCACGGCGGATTTACTATCTAGCTCAGTTACACTAAGAGATGCTCTAGGTAATAGTGAGTCTTTTGTAGCGAGGATCACTCGCACAACCAAAAGTTTTGGTTCTAATTCTAAACAGGATCCAACAGAAATATGCGTATTTTATGCGGATAATTTCCCAGCACATGCGGTTGCTGTAGGCTGTGTCAGCCGTCCTCCTGTGCCAGAGCCGGTAGTATATGGATGTAATTCTCCATCAATACACACGACATGCACCTCCACATATATGGCACCTCAAATGGTAGCAAGGCTACAGGTAGGTTCTAATACTACAGAAGGTGTATTGGGTACCGCTGTAAATTATCAAAATATTAATTTAGCGGGATTTAACTATGGTACATTTGCTACGGATGATAATTTCACTGTCAAGCCATTCTCAGGGACTCATTCTATAAATCCTACGAGCATTTATGGAAATTACAAAGATGGAAGAGCTCCTTATGCAACATCTGGGGCAAATATGGGAAATCCAACTAATGCTGTTTATCTAAACGGATTAGAATACTTGAATGGCAAATACATTATAGGCGGTCAATATCTTTGTCTATCTGGATATATTCCTATCGACTGTGCAACAGGTGCTACAAATTATAATTGCGTTTTAACCAGCCTTTTGCATTCTGATGTTATACCTTGTGTAGATTTTACCAATGATGTGCTGGTTCAATACCCAGGGATCAATGTATGCACGACTGATACAAGCTCTTGCAGCAATTTGAATACTATCAGAGTTGCTAATCAATCTATAACAATATTAAACTGTGGTACGATTACAGCGCCTAAGCTGTGCTACGATTATGGAACTCCTACCCCTTTATGCCAAATAGCTTATGATTTAAATGATAGAATATGCCCGCCTCCTAGTGTAGGGCAGGTAATATCATCTAATGATCCTCTAGATTATTTCAACTATAGTAATGGCCCTCGGTCACTTAACACTCAGAACTTACAAGGTGCTTTGGCTCTTTCATATCCTGGTATTGCAGCCTGTACTCAGAATCAAACAACAAACACATGTGCTAATACCAGAAACCTTACACTTTATAATTCGAGTATAGCAATATTAAACTGTGGTACGAGTGCAGCTCCTAGATATTGCTATGTTGATAATACACCTTCTCCTACTGGAACAGCTCAATGTCCAGCTTCAGCCGGGCCAGCAAATGTAAATGCAAATACTCAAGCTGTGCGCAATAAAACTCCTGTAGAGCAGGGATTATGCGTAGAGATTCCTCAACCAGCCGGCTGTGGGGTAATAGATAGCACAGGTGCATCGGCTAACGGATATGCAACATGGACAGCAGCAGCAGCTGGTATGCCATCTACAGGTCAGTGTATACCAGGAGCGCATCCAACTACCCCTGCTCATCCTTTGCAGCGTAACTGTCTCATAGATAGAACAACTGGTATTGCTTCGCTTGAGCCAGTAGCTACAGGCGGAGGTTGCACCCCGGTATGTTCGTTCACTATAGGTAATGTAACCTTGGATGGTGCTCCATTTGCCAGCGTGAGCAATTATAACGTTAGTGCTATTACTCATAATGGTACTGGAACTGTTACAATAGGCATATTTTCTGGTGCAGTTTCTTCTACAGGTACATTCAATATACCTATCACTTACTATCCTGGGCTGAGCGGTGCTACCTTCAAGGTGACCTCCTTTGGCTTTGGAGCATGGGATATGGTCCATGCTTCGATTTCGTTTAAAGTGAATAATGTTCAATTTTTTGGAGATAGCAATCCATTCCCTCAAGCTAGCGCTGTTCATCCAGGTGGTTGGACTGTAGGTGGTGCTGTGACCGGTAGGGATTACAATGTGATACCATTTACACTTTCACCAGGCATCAGTAACCTATCTATAGGATTGAATACTCAATTTTCTCCAAACTATATTGGTTTCACAATAAATCTAGAATGTAATCCATAGTAGATCAAAATTTGATGGACAATTTCAGTAGGTTATGTAGAGTCTGGATCAAACTTTGTGCCATAAATATTTATGAGTATTAATAAAAATATAAGAAATTATTTCTTCGCAGATATAATTTCTCAGCTTGGCTCCAATATATCTTTAATTAGCTTAAACTGGTTTCTGCTTGAGAGGACTGGTCTTAATGAGCAAGTAGGTATTCTTATGCTGCTTGGCATCGTAGGAGGTTTGATTACAGCCCCATTCGGGGGAATTATTGCCGATCATTTTAACAGAAAATCAGTCCTAATATATTCCAATTTTGTTAGGGCAATATGCATAACAACTGTAGTGATTCTTTTGGTTTCGCAGGATTTTAGCATATATTACCTTTACATTTTGGCCATAATCAATGGAGTTGGATTTAATATTTATCTACCAGCGGCAAAAGCTTTTGTTCAGGAGGTTGTAAGACGTGAAAGCATAGTGAAATGGAATGGGCTTATTGAGATGAGTGTTCAGATCAGCATGCTTATTGCTGGCGCTTTAACTGGATTGGTTTACAAAATATTTGGCATTAAAGTAATACTCACGATTGATGCGCTAACATTTATTCTTGGTAATTTCTTTCTATATCGCGTTAAATATTACCATTCTGTAACGGAAGGATCTAATGAGAATTTTGTCCAGATTTTTTTAAAAGGCTTCAGATATTTCCTGTCAAGCCCCATAATATTTATATTTATATTTATATTTATTTTATCCCTGCCTCACGTAGCAACCATTATCCTCAATGTTGTAATGCCAGGCTATGTACTATATTGGTTGCATTCGGATTCTCTCACATACGGAGTAATGAGCATGAGCTACGGGATGGGTGCATCCATGGCATGTTTAATCTTCATTTATATCTCTGCAATAAAATTTAGCCGGTCATTAATTTATACATTACTGTTAGTCTCAATTACATCTCTGATAGTCATGTGTTTCAATAATTCTATAGCAGTAGCATATTTGTCCACAATGTTTTTCGGATTTGCTAATTCTGGAATCAAAATTATATTGCTTTCGACAATAATGAAGGTAGTAAGTAAGGAATATATGGGAAGAGTAATATCAGTAAAAAACCTTTTAATAACGACTATGCAGATGATCGCGACATATAATATTGGCTTTGTCATGGATAAATATGGAGCAGTTTCGGGCTATATATTCTTGGCTGTGATTATGGTCTGCTCGTTGCTAGGTTATATAATATTCTCAAAGAGCTTTGAGCCTATGCTTGGATGGAGGTATAGGAGCTAGAGTTCTACAGCATCAGCATCGCCACCCAATAAATCTACAGCTAAATACGTATCCGTTGAATTTGCGGATGATCCCCTTTTAGATGTGGGTGGTGAAGTTGCATTTCCTTCATCTTCAAAATCTTGTAAAGCTTGCAGATTATAGCATGATTTGGTCGAAATAGATCCTTTAGCTGGAAGGTGTTTTTTTGCAGGAGCCGGGAAAAATTCTTCAAAATCACGCTTATATAGAAAATCACTTAAGCTGGATACTATATCATCTCTATCCACATGTTCTGCTAAATATTGTGCAAAAGATATAAATGCTTTCCCATTTGTTACCTGTAATTCTAATGCTATTTTAATTGAGTCTCCCACGTTATAAATGCGGTTTATACGCTCTAATAACCCTATATTACCCCCATTTAATATATCAAATAACACACTTGAGCTTGGTTGCTCATCGTCATATAAAAATAAATCTGGAAGTATGTCATCTGGTAATTTATCCAACATATAACATAATTTTTTGGGATATAGAGCAAAGAATTGCATTAAACCGTTTGGTTCATGGCCTTTTATTGGTTTGTGAGTAAGCATATAGGCAAGGCCATCTATCGCATCATTTTTATATTCTTTCCTAAGTGGTGTATTGGTATTGAATATTGAGTCCATGACAGCTTCTATTTTAGTGTCATCATGCTTTACAGAAAATAACAAGTGTTCATAATAATCTGCTAATATTTGCTGCGGCGTTGTATTGCTACCAAATCTATTAATGTAATACATCGATTTTGTATAGTGAGATACTTCTGATCTAAGGTCATTTATGGCAGACTCTAGTCCTTCTTGCGTCGTATCTATACCAATTGTTTGTTCATCGCCTCCAAGATTTTGTAGGAAAGATAGTGCATTCTGTGGTAAGAGTGCTTCTGTCATGTCAAGAAGACGATCTTCCGTATCATCCACTCTATGTTGAAATTTCTGAAAAGCTTTCGCGATTAGGTGTAGATATGGTTTTGCTTCATTATGTAGTGGATGCTTCATTAGTATATTGGTATGCTTTGATATTTCTGACAGTAGATTTTGAAAATTATG
>JAYUHP010000090.1:0-1756 GCA_043766875.1 Rickettsiaceae bacterium | reverse complement strand
TAATCAGCTGCACGATCATCCCCACTCACCTCAACTGGAAGCGGTGGAAGTTCTGAAGCATTATCTCTTCCTCTGTATGAAAAAACCTCAAAAAGAGCTTCTTCACCCGGGTGAACAGCTTTCCACATTTCAGATAAGAGAGCCGCAACCTCTGAATGTATTACGAAGATGCCTTGCTTGGCTTCAAACCCTACTCCATCAATTGTAATCCTATAACCTTGCTTATCTAAGCCAGCAATAGCCAGAGCTTTGTTCGCTTCTGTTTGAGTAGCAAGTGCTTGGCGAAGTGTATATGGTTGATTGCTTTCAAGAGCTATTACAAATTCTTTTTGCCCACCATATTTCCCATCCTTTATTGCCTCTATAAAATGATCAGCAGCATCCTTGGCGGTTGTTTGGGTATCTGGACGACATGTTGTTTGTGTCTTTGACAGAGCTTCAGGCGCGGTTGTCTCAGTATGAATTATATTAGTTCCTTTACCTAATATAGAATCAAGAACATCCTGACACATCATTGTTTCAGTTAGCTTTGTACCTTGTGGATCCACATAATTAGGGTAAGTTCTTCCTGCTTCACGGCCTTGGGGACATTCTGCTTTAGTAGCATATTTTATAAAAGGATTTCCTGGATTTAGCTCTATTCCATTCCTATGAGCAAGATATACAATATATGCCTTACCCTCTGCTATTGATTTCTCACTTGGTTTATTGGCAATAATTGCCCTCACCTGATCAATATATGTTGCATCTTTAAGACGAGCCTGAAGCTCAGGAGCGATCCCATCAATCTCAGCCCACAACTCACGCGCGCCGGCTAAAACTATTGCAGGAACTTTTACCTTAGCAGCAACCATATGCTTATACTCCACCGCACGTGTTACCATGGCAATCCTTGAAGCTCCAGCAATCCACCCAGCATCATAATGCTCATAATGTGGATGAATGCGATCAATCATATTTAACGTTCTTGCGGCCTCCATATATTCTGCATGATATCGTTCCATCCAAGTTTGGGATTTCAGATCAGTTCTTTCTTGAGTTTGAGTCCTGCCGAAAGCCTCCTGAGAAAAAGCCACAGCCCAATTTTCTGCCAATGAAACATCCACACCTTCTAAAAGATGTTTACGCAATATTGCGTGATTAAATAGGGATTTATCAGCTTGATCGGCATGCGCTTCCTTTAAAGCTGGAAGGACATTTTTAAGAAAAAACTGTTGTGGATTATCTTTAGCCAAATGACTACGATAAACAATTTCCCATGCTTTCTGGGGCTCCAAATAGCCAGCCATATAAAAAATATCAAGCAGAGCATCTTGCTGAGCCGTAGTTGTAAATCCTAAATGCGTTGCTGCTTGCTCATAAACCGAAGGAGCCGCCGCCGCATCGCTTACACCCACAGCTGCACTAATTACTGCAGCAGCCATCAGCCCAGCTGCCTTACCTGTTTTACTTTCTGCGCTCATAATCTTACCTATATTAATGTTATCATGCCTAGACGATAGATATACTCACCATTTTCAATCATGATGAGTATATCATATAATTTAAATCTCATTAAGGGGTTTTTTATTTTTCCAATACCACAATTTGATAATTTTATAATATGGTGATTATATCAACTAAAGATATTAATTTATGACCAAATCAAAATTTAGATTACCACATGATCCATTGTTTAAGAAAGCCATGGAAAATCCTTTGGTAGCCAGGAGCTTTTTTGAATCTCACTTGCCTCATGAGGTGAAGAATATTGTGG
>JAYUHP010000089.1:0-12745 GCA_043766875.1 Rickettsiaceae bacterium | reverse complement strand
ATCATGGCGGCAAATTTTTGCTGCGCATTGAAGATACTGACAGAACGCGCTCTACTGATGAAGCTACAGAGGCACTTTTGAATGGGCTAAAGTGGCTTGAGATCGACTGGGATGGAGAACCTGTACATCAGTTTTCAAGATCCAATATCCACGCGGAGGCAGCCAAGAAGCTGGTAGAAAGCGGCGGGGCCTATTATTGTTTCATGAGCCAGGAAGAAATCGAGGAAGAGCGGAATCTAGCAATTGTGGCTGGCAAATCCTTCATAGTGAAAAGCCCATGGCGCGATGCTGACCCAGCTACATATCCAAAAGACATAAAGCCTGTAATCCGCCTGAAGGCACCGACAACAGGAGAAACGGTGATAAAAGATCTTGTTCAGGGAGATGTCATTGTGGCGAATGATCACCTGGATGATATGATACTGCTTAGAAGCGATGGAACGCCTACTTATATGCTGGCCGTGGTGGTGGATGACCATGATATGGGTGTCACGCATATTATCCGCGGTGACGACCATTTGACCAATGGATCTCGGCAAATCCTACTCTATCAGGCATTCGGCTGGGATGTGCCGCAGATGGCTCATATTCCGCTGATCCACGGACCAGATGGCGCGAAGCTTTCCAAGCGGCATGGAGCTGTCGGGGTGGAATGGTATAGAGACGAAGGCTATCTGCCAGAAGCCATGTGCAATTACCTGCTGCGCCTGGGTTGGAGCCATGGAGATGATGAGATCATTTCCCGCATGGAAGCTATAAAATGGTTCGATATAGGGCATATTGGCAAAGCTCCGTCAAGATTGGATTTCGACAAGATGAAATATGTCAACGCGCATTACCTCAGAGAAATGCCTAATGATGAGCTGCTTGGAAAGATTCTGCATCTTTTGCCGCCTTTAAGCGATGCATCTAAAAAAGCTCTGGGGAAAGCGGTAGAGAGCATGAAACCACGCTGTCATTTGCTGAATGAAATGGCTGAGCTTGCGAAGATCTATATCATCGAAAGCGAGGTAAATATTTCACCAGAATCTCAGGAGGTTATAGCAAATACTGATTCTAAGATTATTACTTCAGCGATAGATGCTATAAAACCCTTGGAAAGTTTAGACAATATAAGCGAGGTTTTGAAATCTTTGGCCGAAGCCCATGGCCTCAAAGTTGGGGAATTAATGAAGCCACTTAGGGCCTTGCTTACAGGTATGAACAACTCCCCTAGCGTATTTGAGATAATCCAAATTATTGGCAAGGATGCGACTGTTAAGAGATTGGAGAGGGTGGGATGACCCAAACCCTAAGGGATACATTACTGCAGCTTTGGGGTACGGATAAATTTCCAACATCATGGATTATAGGCACGGATGAGCCGGAAGTAGCGCTGCAAAATATCAAGGAATTTGCACATAAAGTTCTTGGTGGTCAAAATATTCCAATAGATAATAACCCTGATTTCAGGCTGATTAAACGACTCGAAACCAAGTTCATTAGCGTTGACCAAATCAGGGCTCTGCAGCAGTTCTTATACACTACAAGCGCTGTGTCGGACAATAAATTTGCCGTAATCTTTGAAGCTGATTTGATGAATCTCAACTCCTCAAACTGCTGCCTAAAAATCCTGGAAGAAGCACCACGCGACAGCTACCTATTCCTTATTACTTCGCAAGCGGGAAGTCTAATACCAACAATTAAATCCAGATGCCACAAATTATATCTGCCATTCAAAGCTCATCTCAAAGTAAATGACTCATATGATGATTTTCTGAATCTCCTCTTAAACTCATCAGCTGCCCAGAAAATCAAGTACTTACAGGATATTTCTGGTAAAACAGGAGCTAATGCATGGGAAGAATTTTGTCAAAATTCTATTGCGCTTTTATCCAATTTGGTGAAATATACTTCTAAGGTTAATAATGATTTGAGGCCAGAAGAAATGATGTATTTGAGCAGACTATCTATAAAAAGCCCAGAGCTATTGGCTAAGCGTTTTGAAAGCGTACAAAAAATGATTCTGGACAGTTATGAGTTCGACCTTGATAAGCGCCACATGGGGATATTGTTATTGGAATGCTTGATTTAGAAAAAGTACTTTTCTCGCCAGTAACAAGATTCATCACTCTTAAACCAGTCACGGTACAGGCTTTGGCCAGACTGGGTATCAACAATATCCGCGATTTGCTTTTTCACAGGGCGCATAGCTATCTCACTAAAACCATAGCCCCTGAAGCTTTCCACCATAAAGAACGCGTGATTGTGGAGATTACAATCGGAGAGATCCAAACCCCAGCTCGCAAATCACAACCAACTAAAATCTACGGAGAAACCCCATGCGGGCCATTGGTGCTAGTATTTTTCCACAAGATTCCTGCTTTTATTTTTAGCAAGCTGCGAATAGGCTCAAAGCACATCGTAGAAGGAGTTGTGGAGCTGAATGATTTCTTTTTCCAGATTCGCCACCCTGATTTTGTCTTTGGCAATACCTCCAAATCATCCCTAGAGCCCGTATATCCCCTCACCTATGGTATTACAAATAAGCAGCTTGTGAATTATGTCAATACAGCCCTAAAGCTGGTTATACCAATGGCTCCTGAAGGACATAATCACCTTATTTTGCAGGCCTTGCAGGCTATCCATACAGATGAAAATCATGAGGCAATCAAGACTCTGGCTAAATATGAGCTTCTGGCCAATCAGATTAACCTGGCGCTTATTAGGGACAGTCTCAAAAAAGCACGAGGCAGGAGCTTTCCAAAAGCAACAGTCAAACAGGATGAAATACTAGGCAATTTGGGCTTCACATTGACTGCATCCCAGACAGAAGCCTTAGCAGAAATAGAGGCTGATCAACTAGATGAAACTCGCATGGTAAGAATGCTCCAGGGGGATGTAGGCTCTGGGAAAACATTAGTTGCGCTACTGACGATGATGAATATTGTAAACAAAGGTTTACAATCTGTCATCATGGCCCCTACTGATCTGCTCGCTTCCCAACATTTTAGCTTCTTCTCAAAAGCTTTGAACGGAATGCCATATGTAGCACTTCTGACAGGTAAAACCAAAGCAGCAGAGAGAAGAGACATTTTGCATAGGTTAGAGATCGGCGAGATCCTGATTCTTATAGGCACTCATGCCGTGTTCCAGGAGAAGGTGAATTTCAAGGATTTAGCTTATATAGTTATAGATGAGCAGCATAGATTTGGCGTAGAGCAACGGCTGGAGCTTATCAGTAAAGCCAATATGCCTGATCTGCTTGTAATGACTGCAACACCAATCCCGCGGAGCCTTACCCTGACATTATTTGGCGATATGGCCAGCTCAAAGCTCACTCAAAAGCCACAAGGAAGGCTACCAATCCTGACTACCGTTATGTCCAAAACACATACTGCTGAGGTAATGCAGGCACTGGAGCGCAAGATGCAAAAGGGTGAAAAAATATATTGGGTATGCCCGTTAATTGAGAAAAATGAGCAAGAAGATGAGGAACAATTCCTTATGGACGTAGAGACCAGATATGAGGATTTGCAGAAAATTTATGGAGCCAAAGTAGGCATTGTCCATGGTAAGATGAAAAATGACCAGAAAGACCTGGCTATGCAGCGGTTCAAGGGTGGACTGACGCAAATTCTTGTAGCCACAACTGTTATAGAAGTTGGCATTGACGTGTCAGACGCTACGCTGATGATTATAGAAAATGCTGAGAAGTTCGGTCTGGCACAGCTCCATCAGCTCCGTGGCCGCGTTGGAAGAAGCGATCTCGCCTCCCATGCTATCTTGCTGTATGAAAGCAAGAGATTCTCTTCCACGGCCAGGGCAAGGTTAGAGATCATGCGCAAGAGCGAGGATGGATTCTATATAGCCGAGCAAGATTTACTATTGCGTGGTGGTGGCGAGATTTTAGGCACACGCCAAAGCGGCGAACAGAGCTTCATGTTTGCTGATCTCACTCAAGATATGGAACTGCTTCTGGAGTCGAATAAATATGCTGCAAAGCTGGCTGGGGGTGCTATCCCTCAAGATATCCAGCTAGTGCTGAAAATGTTTGCGGGTAAACGAGAGGAGAAAGTGTTGGAGTAATGCAACCGTCATCCACTGGAAAGACATGATTCTGTAATATCGAATCCCAAATTAAATAATTGATACTAGGAGCAAGGTGCGACGCCTATTCTAATAGGTGAGCGCTGAAGCGACGACGTAGGATTAATTTGCAATTCGATATGCACATCATATCTAATCATATCCTCAACAGGCTGCTCCTTTACAATCCACTCATAAGAGGCGTCTTTGACCAAGATCATTCCAGGAATTGGATGTTTATTGAAATTGCTGGCTAGAGAGGCATTATAGGCCCCTGTACAAAAAATGACCAGAACATCACCTATAGCGAGTTTGGGTAGCATAATTTCGTGAATTAGCAAATCTCCCGTTTCACAACATCGCCCAACTACCTTATATTTAAAAGCAGGGCTAGTTTCTTTCGCTTTATTAGCACGCATTGCAAAATATTTTGCTTGGTAAAGCGCGGTTCTAATATTATCCGTCATACCGCCATTAACGGCGACAAAAAACCCATCTCCATCATCCATAGGCTTTATTGTTTCCACCTTGTAAACGGTACAGCCGGCGTTTCCTGCAATGGCCCTACCTGGCTCAATCAGCACCTCTGGCAGATCTAAGCCCTTAGCTTTAAGCTCTTTAACAAGAGAGAGCAGCACATCTTTCATGAATGAATCTATATCCACTTCTGGATCGTTGGGCAAATATTTGATCCCTATCCCACCGCCTATATCAAGAACCCTGCAAGCAATATTATGCTTCTTTAATATACTCATAGATTCGACGATTAATTCAGCTCCTTTGATAATTTCTGTGGGGTCAGTAATCTGGGAACCTATATGGTAATGCAGCCCAGCAAACTCCACATTTTGGTCCGCTTCAATCTGCTTGATAAAGCTAAGAGTCTCATCACTCCACATCAGACCAAATTTTGAATCCTTAACGCCAGTTGCCATATATTGATGAGTTGTAACCTCGATAGCTGGGTTAATTCGCACAAGCACTGAGCATTTCGCGTTGCTTTCGAGGCAAATCTCACTGATCAAATGAAACTCCGGCATATTATCGACGATAATATGTTTTGCACCCAATGAAATCGCCTTTTTTAGTTCAAGCCTAGATTTGCTGTTCCCGTGAATTATCACTCTAGAAAACGGAAAATTGGCAGATTCTGCCACGAACATTTCTCCTTCAGAGCAAAGATCCATCCCTATTCCTTCCTCTTCCATGATGCTACATACCCAAAGATTCAGAAGCGCTTTTGAAGCAAAACAGATCAAGCTTGGAGCTGGATAATATTTCTTTAACGCATCCTTAAATTTGCCTATATTGCTTTTGAGCTGAGCTTCATCCAGAACATAAACAGGCCTCTTTGCCGAAAGATCGCCGACCTCGACCAGATCCACTCCACGCAAAGCCAAATTGCCGGTACCATTAACGGAAAACCCCTCATTACCTAGGTTAATTATCATATATACACCCCACTATATCGAGGCCAAATCTAACAGATTTTGAAGCAGCAATCAATGGTTTAAATAGTAAAAATATGATAAATTATAGATTGCTAGACTCATCATGATGAGTCTAGCCTCCCTGCTGAGCTACATTACTGAACTCCATAATATAGAACTCATCCATAGGTGGTTGCTGCCCATGAAAGATCTTGCTTCTCTCTTTGCTGGCAAGGCTGCGCAAATATTTACCGCCGCAAATAACAGTCCTGGTACCTGCCGAAATTTTATTATATAGAGCATGGGAAAAGATCATTGGATACATTATATCGCCTAAGAACATGGATACCTGCTTGTGACTGGCTTTAGAGTCGAAAATAACAGTTCCATCTAGCTTCATAATTTTCACATCAAACACAGCATATTCACCGCACATGAGTGGAATTTTATGAGCAAGCTCATCGTCAAAAATTCTTACATTGTTATCAGCAAACAGCTTAGGGATCGCGTCCTGCAAGGTTACACGTATCTTGTAATAATCTGAAGTGCCAACCTTGGGCTTTGCCTTACTGAAGTTCGGAGAATCATAAGCATATTTTGTATGAGTAATAGCCTCTCTGACGCCGCCTATTTTCATACCAACAATTACATTATCCAAAGCTGGTATTACCTCCGCTTTGCCTAGGCGGAATGTTTTTTGCCCCGAGTCAATAACTAGACCATGCATGTTAGTAATCTGGTATGATGCGGTAACTATATGCCCACATGAAACGGCTTCGCCTTTGCCTTCTAAAATAGTATTAATTTTGAATAAAGACTTAATAATGTCATCATTATTATTAACCTTGATACTGATATCAGAGCCGGAAATTTCATTTGCAGGCCTAACCAATTTTTCAAAAAATGCTTTACCATTTTCGGTTTTCAAGACATTCACCAGTACCTGCGATAATGATCTCTCTAAGAATCCACCTCCCATCTCAGGCTCTGCCTCTGGACCTTTCTTCTCCACAGCAGCAGTCTCCGCTTCTTTCTCCAGTTGAGGCTTCGTAGGCTGAGGCGATTCAGTAGTCATTTTGGACTTCACAACAGCATAGAGTATTAAAATTGTTATAATTAATGTCAGAAGTTTATGCATAGCTACCCTTTAATTATGATGAGTACATACTAGTCACAAATAGAGAGAATGGCAAAATATGTTATTCTATAGCCACAAATTGATTTGCTTATGTGGAATTTTACCAATAACTGTAAGTATGTATCCATAAGATATGATAATATACTCCTCATGATTGGAAATGCTGAATTTTATGCAAGTATTTTTGAGGGATCAAGGAAAATCTTTTGTTTTTTAAAGAAGCCAGCATAGCGTTTCCTATGTGCTTTTTTAAAAATCAAAAATTTTTATTGAGCTCCAAAAAGACGAAGCAGAAAAACAGCAGATTCAATTATGAGGGGTATATATGCCACAACACTCAAGGTAAAAACCAATGACCAGAACATTAATATTCGCCTTCATCATCCTCATCTCCTTTACTTCTCACGCAAAGATACATCATAACAAACTCAACACATGCACGCCAAGCCCTGAAACACTGAATGATTATGAGCCGGCGGTTTTCAACAGCACCAATAATCTGCTGCGCAAGACTGGAATGGAAGCGGTTTACTGCGGACAAAAAATACTGCTAGACCTTGAAATAGTGGATAAAAACTGCGTTCCTATCTCTGACGCAAAGATTTATGTATGGCAAGTAGGCTGCGATGGTAAATACCCATACGAGCCCCTTAGAAAAAGAATCAACAAGCATCTGATAGATCCAAACTCAGGTTCAAGCTTTTGCGGTTCTGGCATAGCAACAACGAATAATTTAGGCATAGCAAAATTCCTAACAGTCTATCCACCTGCTATGCATAAGGAATCTCCCCATATCAATATCCGCATTGAGCATAAGGATTATGGCTCATTCCAAACCAAACTACATTTAAATAAAAATTCTATAATAGAAAAGGATGAGCAGGATGTAGTAGAAACTAGGATTGTGACTAGTTGGGAGAATAATTATAGGAGATATTAATACCGAATCGCAAATTAATCCTACGTCGTCGATTCAGCGCTCACCTATTTTAATAGGCCTCGCGCACCGGATCGACACCGCAATCTGCCACAGAAGTAGAGTTTCAGTATTTTTCCACATAATACTTCGCACTATCCCGCAGGTCTATCACCTTATAATTCTGGTCGAATAATTTCCCCTGCTCTGCAAGCTTAGAAAGGTACTTTAGAGCTTTGTCAAACCCCGTTTCAGGCATTTTAACTGTTATATTTTGCTTGAGTATCAGATTCCATCTACGCTCACCGTAACGCACCGCCGACACAACATTACCAGCAATATTAGGATCCTGCTTTAAATCTTCGATCAAGCTAGATGTATGAAGATTTGCATCCACACCCACAACATGTAGTAAAATAACGAAATCATTTATTTTATCTGCTTTAATAGCATTACCATCCGCATCTATTAAAGATAGAGTTTTTTGATGCTGCCATATTGCTATTGGAAGGCGCTCAGTAATATTAATGATAATCGCCTTTGGAAGGCTCCTACGCACTGTTACATCTTTTATCCAAGATATCTCCTTCAGCTTGCTATGTATTTTATCCAGCGGTATAGCAAATAGGGGCGTACCTACATCTGCATTTAGAGCAGCAATAATCTCTTTTGTATCGATATGGCTGTTTCCCTTGATTACGACTGTTTCTAACGTAAACCCTATATCACCGCCCAGCTCATATAGATTTTCTGATATAGACTCCTTAATGAATTTTAAGTAAGGAGTAAAAAGAAATAAATATAGTAAAGTAAAAAATACTATTTTCCCTATAAAAAAGCTTCGAATTGACCAAATTCTTAACTTTCTCCTGAAAGATAGTTTATTTTGATTATTAAATTTTACAATTGCCTTTTTAGTCATTATTCTTCCATTTGCATCCGTATATATTATAGTTTATCCACTGAAAATCCAGTAATTAATGTAAAGAAAACCCTAATAGATTGGAGCTTCAGAACAGTATAGTTGTAGATTTATCACGCGCACTACAGAAATCAGATCAGTGATTGGAAAATAGATCTTGATTTGCGCTTAGAAGTTAATATATTAAAAAATTATCATTGAGAAAAGTAAAATTTAACTTGATTAGATAGATTGGGTATGATATTAAGTAGTTTATGAATTTTGTTTAATTTTTTCGTAATCAAGAACTAATAGTAATATGGAAGCAAGTCTAGACATGAGTAATAAAAAAGAAACAGATAGAGAAGAGCTCGACGAAATAAACACTCTTACGGATATAAACTATATTTGTAAATCCACTTCACTCATCACCGAATCGCTTCGTAATGGGAAAGACATTGCTCAGCTGCCAAATGGTGACATCGTCATTACAGAGAGGAAAATCGTCCATCAACATTACACATGGGACCCAGCAAAGGCCAAAATGGTCAGAATTAGCTAGTTCTACCAGCATACCAAATGAATCCTACGTTGTCACTGCGGCGCTCACCTATAAGAATAGGCATCGCGCCTGGTTCCTAGTATTATTCATTTGGTATGTGGTATAAGTTCGCCTTGCTTTATACTAAATTCCGGCTTTCGCCGGAATGACGCTCCTTCTAAACCCCAAGCAGCAATCTCTCAGGATCCTCAACAAATTCCTTGATACGCACTAAGAAAGTCACAGCTTCTTTACCATCAATGATCCTATGATCATATGAAAGAGCAACATACATCATTGGACGGATTTCGATTTTACCATCCACAACAACTGGCCTTTCCTGAGTTTTATGCATGCCAAGAATAGCAGATTGTGGAGGATTGATAATCGGCGTGGAAAGCAGCGAGCCATATACACCACCGTTGGAGATAGTAAATGTACCGCCTGTAAGATCAGCCATAGATAATTTGCCTTCTCTGGCTTTTTTCCCATATTCACCAATAGTCTTCTCAATCTCTGCGAAATTTTTCTGATCAGCATCGCGAACGATCGGCACAACAAGCCCTTGCTCAGTCCCTACTGCAACGCCTATATCATAATGGTTCTTATAGACTATATCATCTCCATCAATTTCACCATTTACCGATGGAATTTCCTTGAGCGCCGCAATAGCAGCTTTCACGAAGAAGGACATAAAGCCCAGCTTTACACCATATTTCTTCTCAAATCCCTCACGGTACTTCTGGCGCACTGCCATAACATGAGACATATCAATTTCATTGAATGTCGTAAGAATCGCAGCCGTATTTTGGGAATCCTTAAGCCTTTGCGCAATTGTCTTACGTAGGCGAGACATTTTCACGCGCTCCTCTCTAAGGCCGCTAATGGTCGCAAAAGGATTAGATACAGAATTTAAAGCATCTATTTTTGTGATTCTACCATCCTTGCCAGTCCCAACAATACCATTAGGATCAAGGGAATTTTCAGCAACTATTCTAGCAGCTGACGGTGGAAGCATCTCGGATGGAGAAATTGACTTTGCAGCCGGGGCTGAAACTGCTGCTGGAGCAGAAGCTACAACGGGGACCTTTGCTGGAGCAGCGCCTGCTTTTATGCTACCAACAACTTCCCCAACAGCAACTGTATCGCCTTCTTTCCTTGTAATAGACTCTAAGACTCCTGAAGAAGCAGCATTTACCTCTAGCGTCACCTTTTCCGTCTCTAACTCCAGCAGAAGCTCATCCGCTGTAACAGCGTCTCCGGCCTTCTTATGCCATTTTGCTATAGTTGCCTCTGTAACTGATTCTCCCAATGATGGGACTTTGATTTCTAAACTCATAATCTATATCTCCTGTTATAATGTCACCCCCGCGAAGGCGGGGGCCCAGCCCCTATGACGTGAAACGTCATAGCAATAAATATTCCCGTCAAATGAATTGTATCATAATAATCTACCCAATCTGGGTTATTTTCCTCTATCAAATGCAATTTCCATAAACGATTCCACTTCTTAATACATTTCTCTCTGTGTATTGCTTCTTGTACATCAGAAAATTCTTCAACATGCACTAATTTATCAATATTATACCTTGCAGTAAAACCTGGTACCATCTTCATCCTATGCTCGTATATTCTACGTCTTAAATTGCCAGTAATACCAATATATAAAGCACCATTTCTTTCTGAACATAAAATATATACCCAATATTTTTTCATACTCGTATTATGCCATGTTCATATGAGGCTTCGCCTCATATTGACTGGATCCCCGCCTTCGCGGGGATGACACTCAATGCTTCTTTCACTATTCTAGCCTGCTCTACATTATATACCGACAAATACCCAACCGCTGGAGAAGAGGCATCCAACCTTCCGCAATATTTTATATTACCAAAAACATCCTCAAGATGAGGTTTTACAAAAGTCCAAGCCCCCATATTACGAGGCTCTTCTTGGCACCAAACTACATCCTTAGGCTGTTTATATTTCAGCAATATATCCTTAATTTCACTAGTTGGAAATGGATATAATTGCTCCAGTCTAATTAAGGCAACATCTGTAATATTTTCCTTCATTTTAAACTCTAAGAGATCATAATAGACTTTCCCGCTGCAGAATATCAATTTCTTAGCTGTTTTGCCATCATCCAGCACCGGCTTAAACGCCGTACCTTCATCCATATCAGCAAGAGTTGATACAGCAAGCTTGTGCCGCAATAAAGACTTCGGAGTCATCACAATAAGAGGTTTGCGGAAATTTCTGTGGATCTGCCTACGAATCATATGAAAAAATGATGCTGGCGACGAAGGCATAACAACCTGTATATTATCCTCCGCACAAAGCTGCAGATAACGCTCTAGCCTGGCTGAACTATGTTCTGGCCCTTGACCTTCTTGAGCATGAGGAAGAAGCATAACAAGCCCACTCATTTGCATCCATTTAGTCTCAGCTGAGCTGATGAACTGGTCAAACATAATCTGAGCCCCATTGGCAAAATCACCAAATTGAGCTTCCCATATTGTTAAACGCTTAGGATCCACCAAAGAATAGCCATATTCAAAGCCAAGCACACCATATTCCGACAGATTACTATCAGCCACCTCATAAGAGGCTTTGCCTCCTGGAATATTGTTAAGCGGAATATATCTGCTACCATTTTTCTGGTCATGCAAAACAGAATGTCTATGAGAAAAAGTCCCACGTCCAGCATCTTGACCCGTAAGCCTTATAGGGGTTCCTTCTGCAAGCAAAGTTGCAAAAGCCAACTGCTCTCCAGCCGCCCAATCAAGCTGTTCACCTCTTTTGAGATCCTCAATACGCTGATCAAAAAGCTTTTTAAGCTTGGGGTTCAGAGCAAAACTATCAGGGATATTACACAGTGAAATACCAAGTTTTGTTAGAATCTCTTTCTTGACCCCTGTTTTAACCTCTTTGCCATTACGCGCAAATCCCGCCCATAGGCCTTCGAATTTATGATCAAGCACCTTATATTCAGAAGCATGTGTAAATTCTTCATCCAGCAGCGCCTTAAACTTTGCCTGCATTGCTAAGTAAGCATCTGCATCCAGAACACCCTCGCCTTGAAGTTTTGCAGCATAGATGTCAGCAGGGGTTTGCTTTTGCTTGATGATATCGTACATCTGAGGCTGGGTATACATAGGCTCATCGCCCTCATTATGCCCGTATTTACGATAGCAGATTATCTCTAGCACTACGTCCTTGTGGAATTTATTCCAATATTCAAGCGCGATATTTGTGGCAAATATCACTGACTCAGCATCATCTCCATTAACATGTAAAATAGGAGAGCCCGACATTTTAGCAATTTCGGTTGAATATCTGCTTGGGTGCCCATCAACTGCGTTTGCAGTAAAACCAACTTGGTTATTTATAACGACATGGAATATCCCGCCCACATTATATGGAGCAATATATGACATGGCTAAGCTTTCAGCAACTACACCTTGGCCACAAAAAGCGGCATCTCCATGAATTATTATACCCATAGAAGCATTTCGCTCTGTATTGCCAGCTACATCTTGCTTAGCGCGAACGTTCCCAGCAACCACCGGATTTACAGCTTCCAGATGAGAAGGGTTGGGAAGCAATGATAATTTCACCTCACCATCATCAAATTTGCGTATAGAATTATATCCCATATGGTATTTAACATCCCCGGAAATACCGAGCGATGGGGAGAATGGAGATTTGCCCATGAATTCTGCAAAAAGAGTTCTATATGGCTTGCCCA
>JAYUHP010000088.1:0-4877 GCA_043766875.1 Rickettsiaceae bacterium | reverse complement strand
ATATATGCTGTTTTACGAAATCAGAAACGGCTATTACCCTTTCGCCCATAGTCATAACGCTGTTATAATGTCGTTTGCATGAATCCATGAAGTTATAGATTCCATGAAATGTGGTAACAAATCTTGTGTTGGTTTTTTGTGCCGCGAAATATGAGCTCCATGCCGGTGCTCTAGATCTGGCGTGGATAATATCTACTTTCTCATTTCTGATGATATTTGCAATTTTGCCGATGTTCAAAAACATCGATATTGGATTTTTTGTAGCGACATTCATGTTGATATGTTCTGCACCAACATCCGGTATCTTTTGAACCAGCTGCCCTCCGCTTGAGAGTACAAGAGACCTATATCCAGCCTCATGAATTGCTTTGGCAACTTCGATTGTGCCTCTCTCCACACCCCCTGCTACTAGGGAAGGAACCACTTGCAAAATGGTAGCTTTATGATAATCTGAGGATGACTTCTTATTTGCCATATTAACGATATCAAGGTTAAACAATCCATGTATCATACACACGAGATTAAAGAAAATCAATTAATTGCTTACAAATCTCACAAAACAAGCAAGAAAATCCCAACCATAGTTTTTATGCACGGCTTTCGTTCTGATATGGAGGGTTCCAAAGCGATATTTTTGCACGATTGGTGTATGAAGGAAGATTTACCATTTATTAGATTTGATAACCTGGGATGCGGTAATTCTTCAGGAGAATTTATGGATCAGACGATAAGCACCTGGCTTGAAGCTAGTGAGGCTGTAATAAATGACCTATGCCCGAATGGCGCAATAATTGTTGGCTCCAGCTGTGGCGGTTGGCTTGGTTTGCTTGCAGCTATTCGTAATCCAGATAAGGTCAAAGGGCTGGTGTGCATAGCCCCAGCGCCGGATTTCACTGAGGATGTTTGGAACGCTTTGACCAAGGAGGCTCAAAATGAGCTAATGACAAATGGAGCAATAAAATTTGTAAATGGTGGCCACGAGCTTGATATAACCCGTAATTTGATAGAGGATGGGCGGAAGCATTTGCTGCTTGATAAGGATATATTGCAGATAAATTCAAAGGTTAGGATAATCCACGGCATGCAAGATAAAGAGGTGAGTTATAAAAAATCCCTCTCGATTATTGAAAAAATTACCTCCAAGGATGCTTTATGTACTTTGGTTAAAACAGGAGAGCATAGGCTTTCAAGAGATGAGGATTTGGAACTGATCGTGGGGAGTTTGTAGAGATGGTGGCCAGGGCCGGAATCGAACCGGCGACACAAGGATTTTCAGTCCTTTGCTCTACCAACTGAGCTACCTGGCCATAGAAGTTACAGAGTCATAAGTTTATACATAAGTTCACCACAATTGTCTATAATATTTTGATAAAAAAATATTATCACTTTTTTCACTTTTTTTATCTACAACCCCTTAATGAGATTTTTTGGCATGTTATTCTGCCTCTAAATAACAACCAAGGAGTCATTTACTATGCATAATTTTCACAATATATTACTACCAGATTTTATAAGCATCCATCTTAAAGGCGGCCCAGCTTTTGCGACAAGCGTGGCAAATAGCATCTCCGGACGAGAGGTGCGAGTTTCCGAGAGGCGTCATGCCATCCAAAAATATAGGCTTTCTGGCTGTAGATTAAGCCATGAGCAATTTCAGGAATTCAACTGCTTTTTCCGGGCAAGAATGGGCGTTGGCTACGGATTCCGTATCAGGGATCATGCTGATTTCAAGCTTGATGCTTCAATTATTGGAGATGGTGCAAAAAAAGAATTTGAGCTGTTTAAAACATATCATGATGATATATCCAGCTATAGAAGGCGCATTACAGCAGTCAGAGAAGAGGGGTTCTTATGCAATAGCCTGCCTAGTAGTGTTGACTACATCAGGGGAATTATTCATATGGAAATCCCACCGCCTGAAGGGTTTAATATAGGGGTAAGCGCAGAGTTTGACGTAATAGTCCGCTTTTGTAGCGATGAGTTTAAATATAGTTTTTGTCAGGATGGGAGTATTCAGGTGGAGGAGATAGATCTTGTTGAAGTGCTACCATGACCAGAGATCTCTTAAATGAATTGCTTCTGGCAAAATCGCCATTTATACATTGCTTTAGTTTCGCTCTCAAAAGCGGGCATAGGATATGTCTTGCCTCTTGCAATGAATCATTAGAAATTGCTGATACTATATATAAGCCATATTCTGGACTGATTTTAGATTCATTTGAATTTAACGATTCAGCTCATAATTATATAAAAATAATAGGAGTGTTTGAAGAAAATGGGATAGAAGAAAATACTGAGCTAGAAGGCGTTGAGGTAGGAATATTTTTTTATTTCTCCGAGAAGAAATTGCTTTTGGAATGGGTAACATATGCTTTTTGTGAGATAGAGCATAATGGGATGAGATTTACTATGACTCTAGCATCGCAAATATTTAAGCTACAAAAGGGCTTGCTTAAAAGCTATAGCACCAGCTGCAGAGCGGTTTACGGCGATGATAAATGTGGGGTAAATACAGCGCTCTATAAAGAGATCTGTGACAAAAGCTTTGCAACTTGTTGTAATAGGTATAATAATGCTGTAAACTTCAGGGGCGAACCCTTCATACCAAATTGATTTGAACTTGCTGCGTTGTTGCTCGTCGGCTCACCTATTAATTATAGGCATCGCTCCTCGCGCCTAGCATCAAGTCCAACTGAATTTGTTATATACAAGTTTTGGGTAAATATTAGGAGAAATAAACTATGTGTAGTGATAGTAATTTTTGGGGAGATTTTTTCCAGGGATTTGCGAGTGTTTTTGGCAATTGTACTAGATGCAAATGTAAAGATACAGACGCAGGTGATAAGATAGATGGCTATATAAAAGCATCTATAGGTTATTTTAATAATGCATATCAAAAAATGGTAGGATAGAAATGAAAGAGAAAAAAACTTTTTTTGTAGAAAATAATAGTCTAAACAAAGGCTATCAGCCTAAAAAAGGGAAAACTGCAAAGACCAAAGCGGAAGATCCAGAACTAAGTGTTTTGGCAGAATATGAAGAAATGCACCCAGGCACTATCAAGAAAATCCTAGAGCTAGCTCAAAAAGAGCAGGAACATAGCCATTCTATGGATGCGCTTCGGATGAAAATGCAGGCTACGGCAAAAAGAATGGGTCGTATTTTTGGGGTATTGGTAATTGCGATTCTTTGCTATGCGTTTTTGACTATGGTTGCTTTGGACCATGTTCTATATGCGATGATTTTTGCTGCGATAAGCGTTATGGGTGTCATGAAGCTTTGCTGTCTGAGCCGTTGCAAATGTCCGGCCTGTTCTGCTTCTTGTGCTCCAACATCATGCCCTACAAAACCAGTGGTGACGCATGAGAAAGTTAGAAGCGAAACAGCTGTATCAGCTGCCGCTGCCGCTCCTAAAGCTGAGGCTGTGCAAACTAGCGAGAGGAAACATAATCCTCGTCGTAGATATAAGAATAAGATTTAATACGGGGCGGGTCATCCCGGAAATTGTCAGGACTAAAAAGCCCCGTCATCCCGGAAATTGCATAGCAATTATCCGGGACCCATAACCTTAGCATTTGAGACAATACTCAACTATTGTGGTTATAGGCCCCGGATATTTTTCTTCGAAAAATTCCGGGGTGACGTATATCACCCAATTTCCGGAATGACATCATATTCTAAAATCCTCATATGCTCGACAAAGTATTTGCAACTCTTGGTGGCTTTATAGGCAATATGTTTGGCGGAGGGGTTGTATCCACCGCTCTGAGATTTGCTGGCCGAAAGCTAGGCGTTTATCTCACTCAAAAAGCATACGAGCCTGATGAATATTACTATTATAAGCCTCATCTTGATGATCTTTCTGTCACATCTAATACAAAAGGTGAATATATTCCCCTGGTCTTTGGCAAAGCTCGCGTAAAAGGGCAGCTGATTTGGGCTCTGAATCTGCATGAAGAAGCTGTTACCGATACGGATGTAAAGCATTTTCGGGAGAGTGGTTTTGCAAAATCCATAAAGCATAATACTCAGTATTTCTATTATGCGGATTTCGCCTTGGGGCTGTGCGAAGGGCCAGTTCATGATTTCCAAAGAGTTTGGATCAACCGGCTGGAAGCTGATATTTCTCAATATAAATTTAGGTTCTATAAGGGAGATGAAACTCAGCTGCCAGATCCTTTAATCGAAGCAGCTCATGGCGCGGCAAAGACGCCAGCTTTTCGAGGGCTTTCTTATATAGTTTTCGAGAAATTTCCATTAGCCGAATTTGGCAACAGAATCCCTATTTTCAATTTCGAAATAAGGCGCAAAGCTTATCATACAAGCTCTCTGGAGAATATAATACAAAGCATGATTATTACTCCGGGCTGCGGTGAGTTTATCTATGACACAATCATACAGGACAAAATCACCTATTCACTGCCTGGAAATGTGGAGCTTCATAGAGAGCCGATCAATTGTCACAATAGCGCTAGGCTCGCAGATAGTATCGCTAGTCTTAATGATCTAATGGAAACTTGTGATAATTTGAAATGGGTTGCTCCTGTTGTATGTTGGTTTGCGGATAATTTGGATGCGGGGATTGCAGATGTTTTTCCTGCAGTGGAATATAATGATTCTTCTTCCAGGCTTCCTTGGAATGTCGCAGGCCTTGCAAGAGAAAATGCCAGAGTAATATCCAAGGAGAATAGTCTAACTCCCAATTATGGTGGAACTCCCGATGATGCGAGCTTGGTAAGGTATCTGGAGCTGCTAAAATCTAGGGGCTTGAAAATCATGCTATATCCCATGCTCCTTCTGGATGTTCCAGGAAAACCATGGAGAGGGCATATGAGTAGTTCTTCTGAGGGAATAAAGAGGTTTTTCAATCATCCTCA
>JAYUHP010000087.1:0-1783 GCA_043766875.1 Rickettsiaceae bacterium | reverse complement strand
TGGAGGGTAGTATGGTTGTTGAGCGGCAAACCCTTTTTGAGGCTTAGGCTGTGGCCATTGTTGTTGAGGCTGTAGTAAATGCCACATACCTTGTGTATAATATGGTATAGGTGGATATCCTATAGGCGAGATCCAAACGCTAGATTGCGTAGAAGATATAGGATAGAATACGCTAGATGGTCCGCTGGGGTATTGATTTCCATAGGCCGTAAATCCTAGGTGGTTTGGCATGATTCCACTTGGCCAACTCGCATTCTCATAACTCATATCAATCTCTTAAAAATCATATAATTATTTAAAGAATATCATGCATTATTAACATAACACTAAATAATTAATATATTATGAATAGAATTTACACATAGCTGATGCAGATATGCTACGGGCCTCTGCCTTTGTTCCCTTTTTCCTTATGCTCCTTGGGTAGGTGAGGCACTGGTCGTCCGCGTTTTGGAATAATAGGAATGCTGTGGCTTGCTTTGAGACTCTCAATGATTGCTCCAACAAATATTGAAGAACGACCTGCATCTATAGATATTTGTTTGGTAAGAATCCTCATCTCTCGCAGTTTCCCTGGAGGTAATTGTTGCACAGCATCTCCGACAGCTTCCTGGAGCTGTGCAAATGCTTTGGGCTTGGCTGCGAAAAATTTCTCCGCTTCTGGAATGGTTAACTTACCTGCTTCCAATTTTTTGACAATCGCTTGAGCATGCTTAATCTCTTTTGGATTCTTCATCCAGTTTGCTTTTATGATGTCTGCAATTGCCTTTTTAGATTCTGGGGGAAAAGTTGTGTCACATAACTGGCCCAGCTTAGTCACATGCTCTTGACTCACAATTCGAGTTTTATTAATAAGATCTGCCTCAGTTTCAGTATGACGTAGCTTATCTAATGTGCTTGCTACGGCTGCAACTCCTCCTAATATATTTGATGTTGCTATAGCAGTTCCTAAGTGAAACAATCCTCGACCGATCTCTACTCCGACTGTCAATGCTCTTTTACGATAAGCTGTTCCCAGTTTAGCATTGCCACTGGTTTGCTCACTTGCTTTTATTTCCTCTAGCTCTGATGCTAATAAGTCTGCATGAACTTTAGTTGGCGTCTTTGGTCCCCCCTCCATTGCGGCTACTCTATCGTGAACTGATACTGGAGGTTTGTCTTCATTTGACATAAGTCTTGACCAATAAGTTTGATACTATAATAGTAAAATATTTTACACTTAGTTAAAACTTTTACTTTAAATATCATTGTGGTTTATTGGTATATATAGCATAGTAGCAACTAAATTTCCTACAAAGCTCTTGAAAACCAAAGCGTAAGCTACTAACTTATATATATAGCTTTAACTAATCAGGAGGTGCCCATGAATATCGTAGTAGCAGGTCAACATATGTCTGTCGGAGAGGCTCTTCAAACCTATACGAGTGATAGGTTGACGGGGGTGATTGCAAAATATTTTGAACATGCGACAAGTGCGAATGTGCATTTTATTAAGGAAAGCTATCTGTTCAAATGTGATATTGTGGTGCATGATGGTACGGGGCGTCATACTATTATTAAAAGTACAGCATTATGTGATGATGCTTACTCATCTTTTGATATGGCTCTAGCCAAATGCGAGAAGCAGTTACGTAGATATAAGTCAAAGCTAAAAGATCGCCATCATAGAGTTAAGATCTCAGAAGCTAATTTTGATGCTACAAAATATGTCATACAGGCTCAAAGGGATGATGACAAAATAGAAGTGGATTATGGCAGCCCTGTTATAGTTGCTGAAACTCCT
>JAYUHP010000086.1:0-4912 GCA_043766875.1 Rickettsiaceae bacterium | reverse complement strand
CGATGAACAAAGAACGCAAGCGGGCCATGAGCAATGGCTTGTGATGATAGGTATTTGCACTCATTTGGGCTGCGTTCCAATAGGTGGGCAGGGGGAATATGATGGATGGTTCTGCCCATGTCATGGTTCGCATTACGATTCAGCGGGGAGGGTGCGTAAAGGGCCAGCTCCTTTGAATTTGGAAGTGCCTCAATATGCATTTATTAGTGATACAAAGATTAAGATTGGTTAACAAATATGACTAAAGCTATAAAACCCACAGAAAAAAGCGGCTCTATAATTGACTGGATTGAATATAGACTGCCTATTTTTTCATTTTTAGGTCATCTCAGAGATTACCAAACACCGAAAAATCTTAGCTATTGGTGGAGCATGGGCTCCATTGCTGGGATTGCTCTTGTTATCCAAATTATTACCGGCATAGTGCTTGCGATGCACTATACTCCCCATGTGGACCATGCTTTCGACAGTGTTGAGCGCATTATGCGCGATGTGAATTATGGCTGGCTTATTAGATATATGCATGCTGTTGGAGCTTCTATGTTCTTTGTGGCCATTTATTTACATATATTCAGAGGGCTTTTTTATGGGTCATATAAATATCCTAGAGAGCTTTTGTGGCATCTTGGGATTCTGATTTTCTTGCTTATGATGACAACTGCTTTTATGGGATATGTTTTACCTTGGGGCCAAATGAGCTATTGGGGTGCAACTGTTATTACCAACCTCTTTTCCGCCATTCCTCTTATCGGCCACGATATAGTAACATGGCTTTGGGGTGGTTTCTCTGTAGATAACCCAACGCTCAATCGCTTCTTCTCACTGCATTATTTGCTGCCATTCGTGATAGTTGCCTTTGTGATGCTGCATTTGATTGCGCTTCACACGCATGGTTCTAATAATCCGAAAGGTATTGATGTAAGGCCTGGCAAAGATACAATTCCATTCCACCCATATTATACAATTAAGGATTTTGTTGGATTTGGTGTATATTTCCTGATCTTCGCATTTTTTATTTTCTATGAGCCAAATTACCTTGGTCATCCTGATAATTATATACCAGCCAATCCAATGATAACGCCTGCTCACATAGTTCCAGAATGGTATTTCTTGCCATTTTATGCGATCCTGCGCGCTGTTCCATCAAAGCTTGGTGGCGTAATTCTGATGCTTTCTGCGATTTTTGTGCTGTTCTTCTTGCCATGGCTTGACCGCAGCCCGGTTCGTAGTAGTAATTATAGGCCAATGTTCAGAAAAGCTTTATATTTATTCGTGATAGATTGCCTGATCTTGGGGTATGTTGGCGGCAAACCACCAGAAGAGCCATATTTGACAGTGAGTAGAATTGCTTCTGCCTATTATTTTTTCCATTTCTTGATTTTGGTGCCGCTGATTACGAAATATGAGAAGACTCTTCCTCTTCCGAAGTCGATTGATGGATGAGCCATGCGTCATCCCGGAAATTGCGTAGCAATTATCCGGGATCCATAACCTTAGCATTTGAGGTAATCCTCAGCTGTTGTGGTTATGGGCCCCGGATATTTTTCTTCGAAAAATTCCGGGGTGACGATAGTTTGAAAACAAAAAATTAGGACTACAACATAATGCTTAAAAAATTATTACTAATATTATTATTACCTTTAACTGCGTTAGCAACCGATGCTACGCCACCGAAACAGATGCTTTGGCCTTTTGATGGGGTCTTTGGGAAAGTAGATCGCCAAGCTGCCCAAAGGGGATTCCAGGTCTATAAAGAAGTCTGTGCTACATGCCATGCGCTCAAGCATTTATACTACCGTAATTTGAAGGACTTAGGTTTTTCTGAGGCTGAAATTAAAGAGCTTGCAAAGCAATATAGCGTCATAGACGGTCCTAATGATGAAGGGGAAATGTTTGAAAGACCAGCTGTGGCTTCAGACCATTTTGTAAGCCCATTTAAAAATGACCAAGCTGCAAGAGCTGCCAATAATGGTGGATTGCCAGTAGATCTGTCTCTAATTGTTAAAGCCAGAGAAGATGGTGCCAATTATGTATATTCCATTTTGACAGGTTATGAGAACACCCCAGCAGGTTTTAAATTGAATCCAGGTTCAAGCTATAATCATTATTTTGCTGGCCATCAAATCGCCATGCCAGCCCCGCTTGTGGATGAAATAGTGAAATATGAAGATGGTACCAATGCTACAGTGGACCAAATGTCTCATGACGTTGTGGTTTTCTTGCAATGGGCTGCAGAGCCAGAAATGGAGCATAGGAAATCTATGGGAATGAAGGTTCTGATGTTTCTCTCTGTATTCACATTGCTATTTTACATAGCAAAAAACAGAGTGTGGAAGAATCTGAAATGAAATATTATGGCAATGCTTGACCTTTGCACTGGTTCTTCATATGCTCAACGAGTATAAATTTATAATAGAAATAAGGATTAATTATGAAACAATTGGGTGATTTATCTAAAATAATACATAAAGAGGGCTATATTTTTATAGTGGCCTTTGCTGCGGTAACATTTTTATTTGCATCCTTCAGCTCAACGCTAGGGATAGTTGGGCTTGTTTGTACAATTTGGTGCGTATATTTCTTCCGTAACCCTGAGCGTCATACTCCTGTAGTTGAGAATATGGTGATTGCTGCTGCTGACGGGATAGTTCAATCCATCGTGGAAGCTGTACCTCCTGCTGAACTTGGGATGGGAAAAGATGAAATGCTGAGAATCAGTATATTTCTAAATATTTTTAACGTGCATGTGAACCGTATCCCTGTGGATGGTAAAGTTACAGCTTTGCATTATAATCCTGGTAAATTCTTTAATGCATCACTGGATAAGGCAAGCGTTTATAACGAAAGGCAAAGCATTTTAATTGAGACAGATAGCGGCATCAAAGTTGCTTGCGTCCAGATTGCAGGGCTTATTGCAAGACGTATTGTATGCGACTTAGAAGAAGGCGATAAAGTAACTGCTGGTAGCCGCTTTGGTATTATTAGATTTGGTAGCAGGGTAGATGTTTACTTGCCACGTAAGGTAATTCCTATGGTATGTGTAGGGCAAACTTGCGTTGGCGGTGAGACAATCATAGCTAACTTGAAACCTGGTACTAAAGTTGCTGGTCCTAAATTCGAGGTAAGATAATTGGTCCTTAAGTTAAATAGGGGGCGTTTTAAGAAACCCTTACCTTTTATTAAGTTACTTCCAAATCTAATCACATTGACAGCTCTTGTCGTTGGTATGAGTTCTATCAGATTTGCTTTGGATGCCAGATGGGAATGGGCGGTTACATGTATAATTGCTGCGACATTTTTGGATGCCGCAGATGGCAGGGTTGCGCGTATGCTCAATGCTACAAGCGTATTCGGGGCTGAGTTGGATTCTCTTAGCGACTTTGCTAATTTTGGGGTTGCTCCGGCTATTCTTTCCTATCTTTGGTCATATCAAAGCTTTGAATATAAATTATTTGCTTGGTCCGCTGTGTTGCTTTTTGTTATGTGCATGGCGATAAGACTTGCGCGATTTAACATAGGAGCTACGGACCCAACTCAGGTCCAGAAGTTGAAGCAATTTTTCCTAGGCGTGCCAGCTCCTGTTGGGGCAATCTTATTTATAGTCCCAATCATTCTGGATTTTGATATCAGCACTAACCTTGGATTTAATGTGCGTTCTCATACTTTCGTCATCACATGTTACCATATCGTCGTGGCATTGCTTCTTCCAAGTAGGCTATATACTTTTTCACTAAAAAGCATCGAGGTAAAGCCAGAGCTTGTGTGGCTCTATTTGCTGGGTGGAGCCGCCTTTATGATCAGCATGATAGTATATCCATGGTATTTTGTTCCCTTTGTAAGTATTGCTTACTTATTCAGCATTCCTTTTAGCGTTAAAGCTGCAAAGAATTACTAATATGAAAACAGTAGAGGCAAAAAAGGATATTATAAGAAATATCAAGTCTAGTAAGCTTATCTTGGCCATAGCAGGCCTTATTTTGCTGACTCTTTTATATAAGATATATGTTTGGGTGGAGACAGAATCCACGGATAATGCTTATGTAGATGCGGATGTGTCTATGATAAGCAGCCAAGTGAGCGGCAATATCACCGAAGTATTATGCGGCGAAAATCAGCTGGTGAAAACAGGTGATGTGATCGCCCGTGTAGATGATACGACCTATAAAGCGCAGTTACAAAGCGCTACTGCGAAGGTTAAGGGAGGAGAATATGCTCTAACCCTCATTGAGCAGAAGATTGATCTAGAAAATAACAATTTCAAAAAAGTACAAGAAGTATTAGATTTTGCCCAGGTGAATCTGGATCTTGCTACAAAGGATTACAAAAGGACTCTTACGCTTGCTAAGGATAATTTCAGTTCTCAGAAGCTTTTGGACGGATCCAAAGCCGCTTTAGAAAAAGCTAAATTTGATTTTTCTCAGGCAAAATTGAGTCTAGATATGTCACGTCAGAATTTAGAGATACTATCGACCCAAAGACTCTCAGCTATGGCAGATTTGGATGCTCTCAAGCAGGCAGAGATAGTAGCTTCGGAGGCTCTAAAGCATACCTCAATTCGAAGTCCAATAGATGGTACTACGGCGAGCAGTGGCCTTGAGAAAGGCAATTTTGTATCCCCTGGTATGCCTCTTGTATATATTGTTCCTAAATCCCTGTATATCAGGGCGAATTTTAAAGAAAATCAGGTAGTAAATTTTCAGATTAGTCAGGAAATAGAGTTCGAGGTAGATGCTGTAAAAGGTCGGAGGTTTCATGGGAAAATCAGGAATATTTCTCCAGCTACTGGATCTACATTCAGCCTTATTCCTACTGATAACGCTACAGGCAATTTCACGAAAATTGTACAGAGAATTCCGGTATCTATAGATTTTGATCATTCCCAGGAAGGTGCCGATATGATTAGAAATGGGAT